>CAXRFJ010000118.1:0-2382 GCA_964229475.1 Rubrivirga sp. | reverse complement strand
GCCGGCTCGCCTAGGCCATCCGGAGCAGCGCCGAGGCGACGGCGGCGCGGGTGGCGACTTCCAGCTTGGCGAGGACGTTCTCGGTGTGCCGCCGCGCCGTCTTGGGGGCGATGAACAGTCGGTCGGCGACCTGCGCGTTCGACAGGCCCTCCGCCAGGAGGAGCGCCACCTCGGTCTCGCGCGCCGTCAGCCCCGTCCGCTGGCGGACGGCGGCGGGCGGCGGCAGCGCCGTGGCGCCGACGGGCTCGACGGCGACGAGGAGCGGCGCCTCGGTGGCGTCGGCCGGGAGGATCGTGCCGCGGAGGCGGTACGTGGCGCCGGCCGTCCGAACGTCTCGGGTCGGCGGCGCCGGGGGGCGGCCGGCGTCGCGGCGGCGCGGGGCCGCCAGCGGCCGGAGCGCGAGGGCCAGCGCGCGGACCTCGACGGCGAGCCGGTCGCGGTCGGGCTCGGCCGCGAGGAGGGCCGCCAGCGCGGGGGTCCGGTGGACCTCCCGGCCGTCCGCGTCGAACAGGGCGAGCGGGGAGCCGACGGCGTCGAGCGCCGCGCGGTGGGCGCCCAGCCGGCCCAGCGCGTCGAGGCCCGCCTTCAGCGAGGGGAGCAGGATGCGGAGCAGCGCGACCGAGGGGTCGTGGTCGGGCGCGCGGTCGGCGCGGGCGTAGCCGAGCTGGAGCATGGCCTCGCCGCCGCCGAACCCGACGTAGAGCGTCCGCTGGTCGGCCCAGCCGCCGGGCGCCATCCCCTCGTTGTAGAGCGACGAGTCGCGGAGCCCGACCCCGTGCGGGGCGAGGAGCCGGTCGGCCAGCGCGTTCGTGACGACCTCCTGCCCGACGCGGCGCCGCTCGTCGACCCACCGCTGCATGACGGCGTCGCTGAGGCGCGGCCCGGCCGCCGTGACCTCAGCCACGTGCTGGTCGTAGACGGCGAGGAACGCGGGGTCCGTCGTGTCGCTGACGTGGACCTGCGGCGCCGACGACAGCATGAACAGGCCGCAGTCGGCGCCGAGGAGGGCCGAGGCGGCGGCGATGGCCTCGCGGCGCCACGCGTCGGCGTCGGGCGCGGCGAGGGGCGAGAGGAGCGTGCGGCTGGCGGCTTCGAGGCGCGCGAGGTCGGCGGACGAGAACACGGGAGCGGGGGGCGCCGGGGGCGGGGGGTCAGAGGCCGAGCGCGGCGACGGCGGCGGCGAGCGCCTCGTCGCGGCCGGCGCGGAGGCCGGCGACCGTCGGGGCCGCCGGCACGTCGGGCTGGACGCCGAGGCCGACGACCTCGCGGCCGTCGGGGTAGTGGTCGCGGCGCGCCGTCACGCGGGCGGTGCCGCCGCCGGGGAGCGCGAACAGGAGCGGCTGGCCCGTGCTGCCGGCCGTCGGCTCGCCCACGAGGGGCCCACGCCCGAGGAGGTCGAAGGCGACGGCGAGGTCCTCGGCCGCCGAGCCCGTCCGGGGCCCGACGAGCAGGGCGACGGGGCCGGCGTAGTCGAGGGCGTCGTCGCAGCCGTAGCTCGGGGCCGGGTCGCCGTCGGTCGCCTCGCCGCGGCCCCACGCGCGGTAGACCGGCCGGTAGAGGCGCGTCCGCCACGCCGCCGTCGCCAGCCGGTCGGCGCCCGTCAGCGCGCACAGCACGCGGTAGCCGACGGCCCCGTCCCCGCCGCCGTTCTCGCGGACGTCGAGGACGACCCCGGCCGCCTCGGCGATCTCGGGGAACCGCGCGAGGAACCGGTCGGCCGCCTCCGGCCCGCCGAACGTGCCGAGGCGGACGTGGGCCACGCGGCCGGGCAGCCAGTCGAGCGCGAACGGCACGGGCGTCGGGGCCAGCGGCCGGGCCGCCGCCGCCGAGAGCCGGGGCGCCTCGACCCGCTGGCGGTGGCCGTCGGCGTCCTCGAGGGTGAGCCCCACGGGCTCGTCCGCGTCGCCCGTCAGCAGCTCGTCCTCGTACGTCCACACGTCGCGGTCCAGCGGCTTCGGCGAGCTCACGACCGGGCGGACGACGCGCGCCGCGTAGGCGTGGACCGGCTCGCCGTCGACCTCCAGGACCTCGTGCCCGGCCCGCACGCCGAGCGCCACCAGCGCCGGGTCCCAGACGTCGGCGACGAGCACGCGGCCGTCGACGAGCCGCAGCGTCAGCCCCGGCCGGGCGGAGGCCCGGTCCGCCAGCGCCGCCGGGAGCCAGACGGTCGTGTGGCCGTCGTGGAGCCGCGCGACCATGGCCTGGAGCACGCGGTAGTACGCCAGCGTCGACGCCGCCTCGCGCGCGTGCGGGAGCGTGGCGACGTAGAGCGAGTCCCAGTCGAGCCGGCCCGGGACGAGGTCGAAGTTCGCGAAGTTGGCCTTGACCTCGGCCCACAGCCGCGACAGATCGGAAGAGCGTCGTGTAGGGAAAGAGTGTAGA
>CAXRFJ010000117.1:0-2842 GCA_964229475.1 Rubrivirga sp. | reverse complement strand
CAGGGGAAGGGCTTATTCCACATCGGCTCGGCCGGCCACGAGGCCAGCCAGACGGCCGTCGCCCGCGAGTTCCGCGGCGGCGAGGACTGGTTCTGCTTCTACTACCGCGACCTCGCCACGGCCCTCACCGTCGGCATCACGCCCGACGAGGTGCTCCGGGCGCACCACGGCAAGGCGGCCGACGTGTTCGGCGGCGGGCGCCAGATGCCCGAGCACTTCGGTAAGCGCGAGCTCAACATCATGAGCACGTCGTCGTCGGTGGCGGCGCAGTACCTCCCGGCCGTCGGGTTCGCCCTCGCGTGCAAGCGGGAGGACGGCGAGGTCTCGGAGGCCGCGCCGGGCCGGGCCGTCTACGCCTCGGGCGGCGAGGGCTCGACGAGCCAGGGCGCCTTCCACGAGGCGCTCAACTGGGCCGCCCGCGAGGCGCTCCCGGTCCTCTTCCACATCCAGGACAACAAGTACGCGATCTCGGTCCCGGTCGAGGAGCAGACGGCCGGCGGGTCGATCTGGCACCTCCTCGGCGGCTACGCCGGGCTGGAGCGGATCCGCTACGACGGCACGGACTTTTTCCAGTCCGCCGCGGCGGCCCGCGCGGCCATGGCCCACATCCGCGCCGGCCGCGGCCCGGTCGCCCTCCACGCCGACCTCGTCCGGCTCCTCCCGCACTCGTCGTCCGACGACCACCGGAAGTACCGCGAGCAGGAGGCCATCGACGCCGACGCGGCCCGCGACCCGCTCCCGCGCTTCGCCGCCCAGCTCGTCGAGGCCGGCGTGATGACCGACGAGGAGGTCGACGCGCTCCGCGACGAGGTCGCCGCCGAGGTCGACCGGATCGCCCGTGAGGTCGCCGCCGAGCCCGACCCGGACCCGGCCGAGGCCACGACCCACGTCTACTACGAGGGCGACGACACGCGCCACTACGAGGTCGAGGGCGAGACCGGCGACCTCGTCGTCATGGTCGACGCCATCAATCACGCGCTCGCCGAGGAGATGGAGCGCGACGAGCGCGTGCTCGTCTACGGCGAGGACGTCGGCGGCGGGAAGGGCGGCGTGTTCACGGCCACGCGCGGACTGACCGAGCGGTTCGGGCGCGACCGGTGCTTCAACAGCCCGCTCGCCGAGAACTCGATCATCGGCAGCGCCGTCGGGCTGGCCGGCGCCGGCTACAAGCCGGTCGTCGAGATCCAGTTCGCCGACTACATCTGGCCCGGGATGCAGTCGCTCCGCAACCAGGTGGCCTCGATGCGCTACCGCTCGAAGGGGACGTGGGCCTGCCCGATGGTCCTCCGCGTGCCGACCGGCGGCTACATCCACGGGGGCCTCTGCCACAGCCAGAACGTCGAGGCCCTGTTCGCCCACTTCCCCGGCCTCCACGTGGTCCTCCCGTCGAACGCGGCCGACGCGAAGGGGCTCTTGAAGGCGGCGATCCGCGGCGAGGACCCGGTCCTCTTCCTCGAGCACAAGGCGCTCTACCGGCAGGGCCCGGCCCGCCGGCCCGAGCCGCACGCCGACTACCTCGTCCCGCTTGGCAAGGCCGCCGTCGCCCGCCCGGGCACGGACCTCACGATCGTGACGTGGGGCGCCATCGTCTACAAGGCGCTCAACGTGGCGAAGGCGCTCGAGAAGGAGGGCGTGTCGGTCGAGGTCCTCGACCTCCGCTCGATCCTCCCGCTCGACACCGAGGCCGTGCTCCGGTCGGTCAAGAAGACCGGCCGCGCGCTCGTGGCCTACGAGGACCACGAGTTCATGGGCTTCGGGGCCGAGGTCGCCGCGCAGGTCTCCGACGCCGCGTTCGGCTTCCTCGACGCGCCTGTCCGGCGCGTGGCCGGCGCCTTCTCGTCGATCCCCTACGCCGACGCGCTCGAGAAGGTCGTCCTCCCGCAGGACGACGACGTGCTCGCCGCGGCCCGCTCCGTCCTCGAGTTCTAGATGACCCGCGTGCTCCTCCTCGCCCTGCTCGCCGCGTCCGCCAGCGCGCAGGGCCGGCTGGCCTTCGAGGCCGAGACCCTCGACCTCGGGCGGATCGCCGAGGCGGACGGACCCGTCGAGCGGGCGTTCCGGTTCACGAACGCCGGCGACCGGCCGCTCCAACTCACCTCGGTCGAGGCGTCGTGCGGCTGCACCACGCCGTCGTGGACGGAGGGCGCCGTGGCGCCGGGTGCCGCCGGGGAGATCCGCGTGGCCTACGACCCCGCCGGCCGGCCCGGCGACTTCGAGAAGGCCGTGTTCGTGACGGCCGAGGGCGCCGAGCCGAGCGCGGTGACGCTCCGGATCGAGGGCGTCGTCCGCCCCGCCCTCGCGGACGCCGGCGAGCGGATCGGGTCGCTCGCCTTCAACCACACGACGGCCGACGCGGGCGTGGCGCCGCTCGACGAGCCGCTCCAGACGGCGTTCCAGTTCGCCAACGCGGGCGCCGCGCCCGTGCGGATCGAGCGCGTCGAGGCGCCCGACGGCGTCGAGGTGTCCTCCCCGTCGCGGCCCGTCTTCCCCGACGGCCTCGGCGGCCTGTTCGTCAACGTCGCCGACCCCGCCGCGCTCGCCGAGGCGGACGCGGTCGCATTCGACCTCGTCCTCCACACGACCGACGCCGAGGCGCCGGTCAAGCGGGTGACGGTGACGGGGCGGGTCGGCCCGCCCCGGGAGATCCCGGACGGGGAGTAAGACCGCGCGCCGCGACCTCGTTCACGGGGCATGACCCGACTCCTGCTCGCCGCCCTCGTCCTGCTGGCGCCCCTCGCCGCCCGCGCCCAGCCCGCCGTCGAGGAGCCGCTCACCCGCGCTCTCCGCGCCGTCGTCCAGGACGACGGGCGCGTCGACTACCGCCGCCTCGCCGCCGACCACC
>CAXRFJ010000116.1:0-6447 GCA_964229475.1 Rubrivirga sp. | reverse complement strand
CTCCTGCCGTGCGGTCGCGGATCATGGGTGGACGGGGGGGGGCGGGGCAAGATCGCCACGAGAGCCCCGGCCGTGCCCGCCTCGCCACCGAGGCCGGCCCGCTCGTCAGTCCACGAACGGCGAGGCGAGGTCGTAGAACGCCGTCCGGCCGTCGGGGCGGCGGACGCGGAGGAGCGCCGGGCGGTCCTGCCGGGCGAGGCGGGCGAGCGCGACGCGGGCCTCCTCGGCCGTCGCCACGGACCGGTTCTCGACGGCCACGACGACGGTCCCGCGCGGCAGGCCGTCCAGCTCGGCCGCGCTGCCGGGCTCGATCGACTCGACGTAGGCGCCGCCCTCGAACTGGCGGCGCTCCGGGCGCGTGAGGTCGCGGAACCGGACGCCCCAGTCGGGCGCCTCCGTCCGCGCGATCTCCTCCTCCTGCGGGCCGGCCAGGGGCGGGGCCGGCGTGGAGGGGCCGGCGAACCAGTCCTCGAGCGACGGGTCGCCCGGGTCGGAGAGCGTGGCCTCGAGCTGGCGGGCCTCCCCGCCGCGCCAGACCGCCAGCTCGACGGTCTCGCCGGGGCTGTGCATGGCCAGCCGGCTCTGGAACTGGTTCGTCGCGTCGACCGGGCGCCCGCCGACCTCGAGGAGCACGTCGCCGGGGCGGACGCCGGCCTGCGCCGCGGGCCCGCCCGACACCACGCGCGTGACGAGGACGCCGCGGACGTCCGGCATCCCGGCCTCGCGCGCGTCGGCCCGGTCGACCGGGAACACCTCGACGCCGAGGTAGCCGCGCCGGACCTCGCCGTAGCGGATCAGGCTCTCGGCCACGACCCGGGCCAGGTTGATCGGGACCGCGAAGCCGTAGCCGGCCGCGTAGCCGTTGTCGGAGGCGTTGGCCGTCACGACGCCGACGACGCGGCCCTGGAGGTCGACGAGCGCGCCGCCCGAGTTGCCGGGGTTAATGGCCGCGTCGGTCTGGATAAAGTCCTCGATGGCGAACTCGTTCGGGATCGCGTTGAGCCCGCCGCGGCCGAGCGCCGACACGATGCCCGACGTGACCGTGTTCATCAGCCGGTACGGGCTCCCGACGGCGAGGACGTACTCGCCGACCTCGAGGTCGTCGGAGTCGCCGAGCGAGGCGACCGGGAGCGGCTCGTCGTCGTCGACGCCGACCTCGAACAGGCGGAGCACGGCGATGTCCGTCGTCGGGTCCCGGCCGACGACCTCGGCCCGGTACTCCCGCTTGTCGGACGGCAGGATGACGAGGGCCTCGTTGGCGCGGGCCACGACGTGGGCGTTGGTCAGGACGTAGCCGGCGTCGGAGATGATGATGCCGCTGCCGGCCTCGGTCTGCCCGCGCGCGTAGCCAGGCCCGAGTTCGACCTCGATGTAGACGACGGCCCGGTCGACGGCGCGCGCGACGGCCTGCGTCTGCTGGCTGAGGTCGGCGAGGTCGGGCGTGCCGATCTCGGCCGCGGGCGGCGGGCCGTCGGCCCCGATCTGGACGGTCTCGACGCGGGCCGGCGCCGACGGCGCGGGCGCCAGCTGGGGCACGGGCTCGGGGTCCGGCTGGAGCAGCCGGACGACCGGGAGGCCGAGGAGCACGCCGACCGACACCGCGGCCAGCGCGAACAGGAGACGACGCAGAGTCACGTTCGGGGAGGGTGAGCCGACCCTGGGCACGACGAAAACCGGGCCCCGCGTCGGGCTCTGAACATACGTTTGGGCGTCGAAAATCGTCCTCCCGGGGCTCCCCCGCGAACAACTTCATCGATCCCCTGACCGCGCCCCGCCCCGCCCGAACCGCCCTCCTCGCCCTCCTCGGCGACGTCACGGGGTCGTCGCGCGCGCTCCGCCAGCTCCGCGTGCTGGCCGAGGCCGGGATCGTCGCGTCTGTCCTACAGACGGCGCCCCCCCGCGACGCCGGCGCGCTCCCGGACGGCGCGTCGCTCAGCGTCCTCGGCGGGCCGGCGGGGGGCGGGCCGCTCGCCTTCTGGCGCGCGCACCGGGCCGTCCGGGAGGCCGCGCTCGCGCGCCCGACGGGGCTGGACCGCGCGAGCGACCTCTACACGCTCCCGGCCCTCGCCGCCGCGGCGCGGCGCCACGGCGGCCGCCTCGTCTACGACAGCCGCGAGCTGTACACGGCGCTCGACTCGGCCCACGGGCGGCCCCACGTGAGCGCCGTGTGGGGCGCCGTCGAGCGGCGGTTCGTCGGCCGCGCCGACGCCGTCCTGCCGGTCGGCGACGCCCTCGCCGACCGCCTCCGCGACCGCTACGGGATCGACCGGCCGACCGTCCTCTACAACGCGCCGGAGGCCGACCCGGCCGCGGCCCCCGACCGGGCCGCGCTCCGCCGCGAGCTGGCGCTCCCCGACGACGGTCGGATGGTGGTGCTCTACCAGGGCCTGTTCCGCGAGGGCCGCGGCCTCCGCGCGCTCGTGGAGGCGGCCCGGGCCGTCGAGGGCGCCCGCCTCGTGCTGATCGGCGAGGGCGCGCTGGCGGACGAGATCCGCGCGGCGGGCGGCGGGCTCGGCGACCGGCTCGTCGTCCACCCGTTCGTGCCGCCCGGCCGGCTCGCGGCGCTCACGCCCGGCGCCGACCTCGGCGCGTGCCTCATCGAACCTCTCACGGAGAGCCTCCGCCTGAGCCTGCCCAACAAGCTGTTCGAGTACCTTGCGGCCGGCGTCCCGGTCCTCGCCAGCCCGCTCCCCGAGATCCGGGCCGTCGTCGACCGCGGCGTCGGCGTCCTCGCCGATCCCTCCGACCCGGGGGCCGTCGCCGACGCGCTCCGCCAGGCCCTCGACCGCGACCGCCGCGCCCGCTGGGCGGCGGCCGCGCCCGCCGCGCTCGCGCCCTACACATGGAACGAGGGCCGCCGGACGTTCCGCGCTCTCCTCGACCGCCTCCTTCCCACCCCATGATCCGATCCGCCCTCCTCGCGCTCGCCCTCGCCCTCCCGCTCGCCGGGCAGGCGCAGGTCGACGCCTCCGTCGTCCCGGAGGACGCGCCCGACTGGCTCTCGATGGAGGACGCCATCTCGACCGCCCAGGCCGACGACAAGATCGTCCTCGTCTACGGCTACGCGTCGTGGTGCGGCTACTGCGCGCGGTTCGACGCGAACGTGTTCACCGACGACGCGGTCCAGGACTACCTCGCGGGCCACTTTGCCCCGGTCCGCCTCGACATCGAGGGCGCCGACACGCTCCAGTTCTTCGACGCCCGCGTGACGGGCCGCGAGCTCGGCGGCGCCATGGGCATCTCCGGCACGCCGACCAACGTGTTCGTCGACACCGACGGCTCGCTCATCACGAAGCTGCCGGGCTACACGGACCCCGAGACGTTCCTCTACGCGCTCCAATACGTCCGCGAGGAGGCCTACGAGACGACGCCGTTCGACCAGTTCGTCGTCGCGCGCCGGACGGGGCTCTCGCTGGAGCAGGCCGTCGAGACCCTGTCCGCGCCGCCGCGCGAGGAGGCCGAGGCGCAGTAGGCGGATCGCCGGGCGGGCCACGCGCGTCCCCGGGACGTCGCCCCCCGCCCCGATGCGCGTCTCGTACCACCCGGGCTACGTCGTGCCGCTCCCGCCGCGGCACGCGTTCCCGATGGCCAAGTTCTCGGCCCTCCACGCCCTCTTGCTCGCCGAGGGCGTGATCCGGCCGGAGGACGTGGTCGCCCCCCGCGAGGCCGACTGGGGCGACCTCCTGCTCGTCCACACGACGCGCTACCTCGACGCCCTCGCCACCGGCGGGCTCACGCGGCAGGAGGAGCGCCGGATGGGCCTCCCGTGGAGCCGGGCCCTCGTGACGCGGAGCCGCCGGGCGGTCCAGGGCACGGTCAACGCCATGACGATGGCGCTGCTCGACGGCGTCGCCGGCAACCTCGCGGGCGGGACGCACCACGCGATGCCCGACCACGGCGAGGGGTTCTGCGTGCTCAACGACGTGGCCGTCGCGCTCCGCGTCCTCCAGCGGTCCGGGTGGGTCCGGCGGGCGCTCGTGCTCGACCTCGACGTGCACCAGGGGAACGGGACGGCCCACGTGTTCGGGGGTGACCGCGCGTGGCCGGCCGGCGGCGTCTACACGGTCTCGGTCCACGGCGCGAACAACTACCCGTTCCGCAAGCCGCCCTCGACCCGAGACGTCGGGCTCCCCGACGGGACCGGAGACGCGGCGTACCTCGACACGGTCGCCTCCCTCCTCCCCGACGTGCTCGCCGAGGCGGACCCGGACCTCGTCGTCTACCTCGGCGGCGTCGACGTCGTGGCGGGCGACCGGTTCGGGCGGCTGGCGCTCACCCGCGGCGGCCTCGCGGCCCGCGACCGGCTCGTGTGCGAGACGGCCCGCGACGCGGGCGTCCCGCTGTGCCTCCTCCTCTCGGGCGGCTACGCCGCGCGCCGCCAGCCCGGCGAGGCCCCCGAGACGCTGGCCCGCCAGACGGCCGACCTCCACGCGACGATGTACCGCCAGGCCGCGGCCGTGTACGGCCCGGCGGCGTCGGGGGCCGGCCGGGCGCCGCCTAGGAGGCCGGCGAGGTCGTCCGGAGGGTCGGCGGGTACAGCGGGACGCGCGCCGAGCGGTGGAACGTCACGCCGAACGGGGTCGTCGGCGCGCGGACCGTCGCCTCGAACACGACGGCGCCCGTGGCCCGGTCGATCTCGATGACCTTCCCGACGGGCGCGCCGCCCTCACGGCCGACCGAGCCCGGGGTAAAGAAGACGTGGTCCTCCTCCGGGTAGTACTCCACGTTGGATACGATCTGGGCGTAGGCCCCCTCCCCGCGCTCCTTCCCGTACGACCACACCTGGCGGACCGTCATGGCCTCCTCGTCGATGTCGTAGATCACGGCGCGGCTGTACTTCGGGAACGCGCCGTAGCCACGGTTGTCGCCGTTGTCGAACACCAGGACCGTCCCGTCCGGCAGGACCTCGGGCGAGTGCTGGTACCACTGCCACTCGAAGTCGGGGTGCGTGGCCGTCCCGTCGAGGACGGCGGGGTCGGTGATGGGCTGGCCGGCCGCGTCGAGCGGCTGGAGCAGCTTCGTCGAGAGGTCGGTCCCGTCGCCGGCCGTCCCCCACTCCCGGTGCGGGGCGAGGATCCACACGACCTCGTTCGCGGCCGTCAGCTTCACGAGCCCCTGCGTCCGGCCCGAGGCGATGAGCGTGTTGTCGGAGGGGTCGAAGGCGTTCCCATTGTTGTGGAACCAGTCGACCTCGAGGTCGGCGAACTCGGTGTCCCAGACCGTCCGGTGCTGGTCGAGCGACTGGCGGAGGTCCCACTCGCGGACGATCTGGCCGGTCGAGCGGTGGATCTCGATCACGACGTCCTCGATGGTCGCCGCGCCGAGCCGGTCGACGGCGACGAGGAAGTTGCCGTCGGGCTTCTCGACGACCTGGTGGTGGTAGCTGAACCCCGGCATCCCCCACCGCTGGACGATCCGGCCGAACATGTTGACCTCGTAGACGTGGTCCGTCGTGCCGTCGCCGAAGAAGAGGTTGCCGTTGGCGAGCCGGTCGGCGCCGTTGTCCTCGAACAGGCCGCCGAGGTCGGGGTGGTCCTTGAAGTCGAGGAACCACCGGATCGCGCCCGCGGCGTCGAAGGCGAGGTTGACCTGGGGCGAGAAGTCGTCGTAGTGGCCGAAGTAGCCCGTGAGGTTGACGCCCGGCCGCATGGCCGCGGTGTCGGCGACCTCGATGGTCGGCGTCTCGTAGTCGCCCGGGAGCGGGGCTGCCTCGATGGGCACCTCGACCTCCCCGAGGTCCTCGCCGTTCGGCCCCGTGAAGCCCAGCGTCACGAGCGTCGACTGCCCGGCGTAGAGGCCGAACACGGGCACGGCGTGCTCCTGCCCGACGTCGGTGAACTGGTGGCGGATCTCGGTCGCCGGGCCGCCCTTCCCCTCGACGAGGACGTCGATGGCCACCGGGTGCTCCGTCACGAGATCGATCCGGGCCGCCAGCGGCGAGTAGCCCGTCGGGTCGACGGTGACCTCCATCGACGTGACGAGGTCGGCGCCGATCGGGATCGGCTCGGCGGAGTCGCACCCCCACAGGGCGACGGCCAGGGCGAGGACGGCGAGGCGAGGCGTAGAGAGCGGCATGCGGTAGGTCGGGTCCGGCCCGGAAAGTATCACTGGCACCGGGTCCGGTCGGCCCACTGGCGGGTGCCCTCTCCCTAGCGCGCGGGCGCCGCCGACCCCAGGCCGGCCGGGTACAGCGGCATCCGCTCGACCCGGTGGAACGTGATCCCGAACCGCGGGGACGGCCCCCGGATGAGGGCCTCCGCCAGCACCGCGCCCGAGGCCCGGTCCACCTCCACGACGCGGCCGTGCGGGTTCGCCTCCTCCCGCCCGATCGCGCCCGGCGCGAACACGACGACGCGCTCGTCGGCGTGGTAGTCCACGTCGGACACGATGCGGGAGTAGGTCGCTGGCCTGTGGTCGCGGCCGTACTCCCAGAGCTGGCGGATCGTC
>CAXRFJ010000115.1:0-2186 GCA_964229475.1 Rubrivirga sp. | reverse complement strand
CCGAGGAGCCGCTCCCCGAGCGCCCGCGCGAGCGTGGTCTTCCCGGCGCCGGTCTCGCCCACGAGAACGACCGACCGCGGCGGCGACTCGGTCAGCCGCCGGTGGAGGCGGTCGACGCCCGCCGCCAGCGCGTCGTGCTCGATCCGGCCGTCGGCGGGCTCCGGTCGCCAGACGCGGCCGATCATGTCGAGGAACGGGTCGTACTCGGGCGCGGCCTTCTGTTTCGACATGGTCGGGCGTGGGGAGGCCGCCGAAGGTAGGGCGGGCCCGGCGGCGCGGAGGGGCCGGGCGCGTGCCCGAGGCGGCCCTCCCGGGGCGGGGCGCGTCGGGCCCGGACCGTGCGCGAAGCGCTTCCCGGGCGTAGCATCCGGGACCGCCCGACCCCATCCGCATGGACTCGCTGCTCGGCTCGCTCGACTGGACCGTCATCGCCCTCTACTTCGCCGTCGTGTTCGGCGTCGCCATCGTCGCCACGCTCCGCGAGCGGCGGGCGGGCGCCGGCGAGGACTCGGCCGACTACTTCCTCGCCGGCCGGAACGTCGGGTGGTTCGTGATCGGCGCGTCGCTGTTCTCGTCGAACATCGGGAGCGAGCACCTCGTCGGGCTGGCCGGCTCGGGCGCGACGAGCGGCGTGGCGCCGGGCCAGTTCGAGGTGCTGGCCTCGATCATCCTGCTCCTGCTGGGCTGGGTGTTCATCCCGTTCTACCTCAAGAGCGGCGTGTTCACGATGCCCGAGTTCCTCGAGCGGCGGTACTCGGCGGGCGCGCGGTGGTACCTCGCCACGATCTCGATCCTGGCCTACGTCCTGACCAAGATCTCGGTGACCATCTTCGCCGGGGCCGTCGTGTTCTCGGCCATCGGCGTGCCGTTCTGGACGGGCGCGCTCATCGTGGTCGGCGTGACGGGCGCGTACACGGTCTTCGGCGGGCTCCGGGCCGTGCTCTACACCGACCTCCTCCAGACGTTCGTGCTCATCGGCGGGGCCATCGCGGTGACGGTCGCCGGGCTCAGCGCCGTCGGCGGGTGGGGCACGATGGTCGACACGCTGGAGCCGGGCTTCCTCGACATGTGGAAGCCGATGTCCGACCCGGACTTCCCGTGGACGGGCATCCTCTTCGGCGCGCCGATCCTCGGCATCTGGTACTGGTGCACGGACCAGTTCATCGTGCAGCGGACGCTCTCGGCGAAGACCGTCGACGACGCGCGGCGGGGCACGATCCTGGCCGGCTTCCTGAAGCTCCTGCCCCTGTTCATCTTCGTCCTCCCGGGCATGCTGGCGGCGGCGCTCGTGGCGCAGGGCCGGCTCGAGCTGGGCGACCCGAACGAGGCGCTCCCGACGCTCGTGGCGGCGCTCCTGCCGGTCGGGCTCCGGGGCCTCGTGGTGGCCGGGCTCCTGGCCGCGCTGATGTCGTCGCTGTCGAGCGTGTTCAACTCGTGCTCGACGCTCATCACGTGGGACGTCTACAAGAAGCTGAACCCGGGCGCGAGCGAGCGCCAGCTCGTGTGGGTCGGGCGGCTCTCGACGATCGCGCTGACGGTCCTCGGGCTGGCGTGGATCCCGTTCGTGGAGGCCGCCGAGGGCGGGCTCTACGTCTACATCCAGTCGGTGCAGGGGTACATCTCGCCGCCGATCGCGTCGGTCTTCCTGCTCGGCCTGTTCTGGAGCCGGCTCAACGCGCAGGGCGCCGTCGCGTCGCTGCTGGCGGGCCTCGTGCTCGGCGTCGCGCGGCTGTCGATGGAGGCGGCCGGCGTCGAGGCCGGGTTCTTCACCGGGATCAACTTCCTCCACTTCGCGATCGTCCTGTTCCTCGTGTGCTCGGCGATCCTCGTGGCCGTGTCGCTGATGACGGCGCCGCCGCCGGAGGAGAAGGTGGCCGGCCTCACGTTCGGCACGGCGGCCCAGCCGCTCGCGGGCGGCCCGGCCCAGGTCCCGGTGCCGGACACGGTCACGGGCTCGAACCCGGCGTGGCGCCGCGTCGACCTGGTCCTGACGGCCGTCCTGCTCCTCTGCGTCGCCGCCGTCTGGGTCGTGTTCTCGTAGCCCCGGGCCGGGGCCCCGGCCCGGGGCTCCCCGGCCCGGCCCGCCTCGGCCGGCGCGTGGATCTGTCCGCGAGACGGCCGGGGCGGGCAACCGCGCGCGCGGCGCGGGGTACGCCCCTCCCCTCCCCGCCCGACCGTGATCTACC
>CAXRFJ010000114.1:0-7394 GCA_964229475.1 Rubrivirga sp. | reverse complement strand
CTGGACGGTCTCGGGGGACGCGAGGTCGGACATGGGGGGCGTCAGAAGCCGGCGGGCGGCGGCGGTTTGAGGGAGTCGGGGGCCGGCGCCGGCGGCCCCTGGCGCTCGCGGACGAGGCGGACCTCGACGGAGTCGTAGGTGGCGCGGGCGAGCGCCGGGGTGCGGGCGAGCGCGTCGAGGCGGGCCTCGAGCGCGGCGGAGTCGAGCCCGTGGGCGCCGAGGGCCACCCGGCGGAGGCTGTCGGCGAGCGCCGGCCGGCGGGCCTCGACGGTGTCGAGCGCCGCGCGGGCGTCGGCGAGGTGGAGCTCGACAAGGACGCCGACGAGGGCGGGGTCCACGTCGGCCGGGTCATCGGCGCCGTCGCAGGCGGCGAGCGCCAGCGCCAGCGCGAGGACCGCCCGGGTCACGCGGCCTCGGCGGGCTGGCGGGCGGTCTCGGCCGGGGCCTCGACCTCCATCCGCAGCAGGTGCGCGGCGTACGTCTTGCCCTGGGCGTCGAGCTTGAGCGAGACGGTCCCGCCGCCGCCGAGCGCCCCGTGGAGCAGGAAGTTCAGCGCCGACAGGTTCTCGAGCTCGAACCGCTCGACCTCGCCCTCCACGCGCGGCCCGAAGTGGGCCTTGACGCGCTCGGCCGTGACCGTCTCGCGGAGCCAATCGTAGTGGGCCGGGTCCCGGCAGATCAGGCCGACGTTGACGGCGTCGCCCTTGTCGCCGGAGCGGCCGAAGCAGAAGTCCAAGAGGCGAGGCATACGGGATCGAGGGATGAGGAGAGGGAGGCGGGAAAGAGTACGCATGCCTCCATCCCGCATCCCCCATCCCTCCCGTCCTTACGGGATCATCTTGTTGAGCGGGTACTCGATGAGGCCCTCGGCGCCGAGCCGCTTGAGCTCGGGGATGAGCCGGCGGACCTGGCGCTCCTCGATGATGGTCTCGACGGCGACCCACTCGTCCGAGAAGAGCGGCGAGATCGTCGGGTTGCGGAGGGCCGGGAGCTGGTCGACGATCGACTTGAGGTCGTCGCGGCGGACGTTCAGCTTCAGCCCGACCTTCCCCTCGGCGCGGATGGCGCCCTCGAGGAGGAGCGCGAGGTTCTCGATCTTCTCCCGCTTCCACGGGTCGTTCCAGGCGTCCTTGTTGGCGACGAGCTGGGTGTTCGAGCTCAGGAGCACCTCGACGATCCGCAGCTTGTTGGCGCGGAGCGAGTTGCCGGTCTCCGTGACCTCGACGATCGCGTCGACGAGGTCGGGCGCCTTGACCTCCGTCGCGCCCCACGAGAACTCGACGTCGGCCGAGACGCCGTGCTCGGCGAGCCACCGCTTCGTGAGGCCCACGACCTCGGTCGCGATCCGCTTGCCCTCGAGGTCCTGCACCGACTGGATGTCGCTGTCCTCGGGGACGGCCAGCACCCAGCGGACCGGCCGCATCGAGGCCTTCGAGTAGATGAGGTCGGCCACGACGTGGACGTCGGCGCCGGTCTCGGCGATCCAGTCGAGCCCGGTGATCCCGGCGTCGAACACGCCGTCGGCGACGTACTTGCCCATCTCCTGGGCGCGGACGAGCATGGCCGTCAGCTCGTCGTCGTCGATCGACGGGAAGTAGCTCCGGGAGCGGACCGAGAAGCCGTAGCCGGCCTTCTCGAGCAGGTCGAACGTGGACTCCTGGAGGCTCCCCTTCGGCAGGCCGAGGCGGAGGAGCTGGGGCTCGTCGCCGGCCTCGGCGCGGGTGGGGGCGGGGGTGGTCTGGGTGGACATGGGGTCGGGTGTGATGAGTCGGTGCGGAGAGGGGAGCGGGCGCGGCCGTCGGCGTCGCGTCAGGGGCCGGCGCCGGCCTCGGCCCGGAGGTCGGCGGCGGTGCGGAACGTGTAGGCCACGGCCTCCATCTGGCGGAGGAACTCGCGCTTGTCGAGCGTCCGGTCGGGCGCGAACGTCATCCCGTAGTAGATGTAGAGCCGGTCGGTGGCCGCGTCGTGGAAGGCGTAGCGGACGTACGAGCCGCCCATGACGTCGTTGGTCATGTACCAGAGGCCGCGCTGCTCCTGCGCCGGGCGCCCGGCGATCTCGGCGGAGTCGCGCGTCATCGGGCGCTGGTCGTCGAGCTGGACGAACGAGCTGTCGTAGCTGCCGAGGGCGAACTGCTCCAGGAGCGCGTCCGTGATGGCGTCGATCCGGTCGGGCGGCGGGAGCGCCCCGACGCCGTCGGCCGAGAACACGAAGAAGTCGCGCCAGGTGTCGGAGAGGACGCGGCGGTAGCGGACGAAGTCGCCCTCGAGGTCGCCCGCCTCGGCCGTCGTGTCCTGGACCTGGACGTAGTCGTACTGGATCTTGACGCGGTAGCCCTTGTCGTCGAGGAGCTGCTGCTCGAGGTCGGTCTGGGCGAGGCGGGAGAACATCTCGCCCATCGTCCGCTCGCGGGCGAGGCGGTTGTAGGCGGCCCGGAGCTCGGGGCCCCGCTCGACGATCTGGCGCGCGAGCGCGCTGTCGGACGCCGCCGTCGCGATCGTCACGAGCTGGTCGTTGGCCCAGAGGTCCTCGCGGAGGTTGACCGCCGCGGCCTCGCCGGAGCGGACGGACGCCAGGTTGCCCTCGCCGACGCGCGCGCGGAGGAACTCGCCGATCTCGCCCTCGGCGTCGACCGGCGCCGCGAACACGAGGTGCGGCTGCATCTTGAGGTGCTCGAACGAGCGCGACGTGAGCGGCTGGAGCCGGAGCTTGAAGGCGCCCTGGTTGTTGGGGAGCGTGGCGATCGGCTGCGCCAGCTCGGCGCGGAGCGCGTCGCCGACGGGCCCGGCCCACGTCACGCTGTCGGTCACGACGACGATCGTCTCGGTGTCGCCGCGGGCCTGGGGCGGGCCGGCGATCGGGTCCTCGCACCCCGCCGCGGCGAGGCCGACGGCGAGGACGGACAGCAGGGTGAAGGCTCGGGTCATGAGGGCTGGGGGGCTCCGGTCTTCAACGCGCGCGCCCACGCCCCGATGCCCGCAAGGCGTTCGGAATCCGTGAGATCCCCGCTGTCCCACAGCCGCTCGGCCTCGCGGATCAGCGCGCTCCCGACGATGAACCCGTCGGTGTGGCGCGCGAGGCGCTCGGCGTCGGCGTGGGTCCGGATGCCGAAGCCGACGAGGAGCGGCTGCTCGACGAGGCCGCGGGCGCGGGCGAGGTAGGCGTCGGTCGCGCCGTCGTCGCCGAGGCCAGACCCGGTCAGGCCCGTTACGCTCACGGCGTAGACGAACCCGGTCGAGCGGGCGTCGACGAGGCGGACGCGGGCGTCGGAGGTGTTGGGCGCGATGAGGTGGGTGATGGAGAGGCCGTGCTCGGCGGCGGCCGCCTCGATCTCGCCGGCCTCTTCGGGCGGGACGTCGGGCAGGATCAGGCCGTCCACGCCGGAAGACGCGGCGTCGGCGCAGAAGTCGCCCACGCCGTAGCGAAAGACGGGGTTGGCGTAGCCCATGAGCACGAGCGGCGTGTCGCTCTCGGCGCGGAAGGCCGCGGCCGTCTCGAACGTGCCGGCCATCGAGGCGCCCTGCCGGAGCGCCCGCTCGCTGGCCATCTGGATGGGGAGGCCCTCGGCGACGGGGTCTGAGAACGGCATCCCGAGCTCGATAAAGTCGGCGCCGGCGGCGTCCACGGCGCGGAGGATGCCGAGCGTGGCGTCGGGCGCCGGGAAGCCGGCCGTGAGGAAGAGGCCCATGGCCGTCTCCCCGCGCTGGCGGAGGGCGTCGAGGTGCGAGCGGAGGCGGGTCATGGGGAGAGGTGCGGAGGAGGGGGAGGTGCGGAGGAGGGGAGGTGGGGAGGAGGGACGCGCGAGGCGCGTTCCGCTTCTCCTCTACACCCCCTCACTTCTTCTCCTGTACAGGTCGGCGTGGTCGATGGTCATGAACCGCTCGGGGAACGGGCAGCGCTGCCACCCGAGCGACTCGTAGAAGCCGTGGGCGTCCTGCGTGGTGAGGAGCCAGCGGCGGAGGCCCTGGAGGTCGGGGTGGGCGCGGACGCACCCCATCAGCCATCGCCCGAGGCCGCGGCCCTGGTGCGACTCGAGCACGTACACGTCGTGGACGTAGGCGAACGTGGCGCGGTCGCTCGTCACGCGGGCGTAGCCGACCTGCGCGCCCGCCGGGGCGTAGAGCCCGAACGGCAGCGACCCGGCCGCGGCCCGCTCGACGACGTCGCGCGGCACGCCGGGCGACCAGTACGACCGCGACAGGGAGGCGTGGACCGCCTCGAGGTCGAGCCGGTCGCGGTCGTCGGAGACCTCGTAGCCCTTGCGCGTCCAGGTCACGCGTCGAACAGCTCGGCGGAGATCGTCGCCATGTCCTTGTCGCCGCGGCCGGAGCAGTTGAACACGAGCGTCCCGCCCGCGCCGATCTCCTGCGCCAGCGACTCCAGCACGGCGATCGCGTGGGCCGTCTCGAGCGCCGGGATGATCCCCTCGGTCTCGCTCATCAGCTGGACCGCCGCGAGCGCCTCAGCGTCGGTCGCCGTCCGGGACGCGACGCGGCCGGCGTCCTTGAGGTAGGCGTGCTCGGGCCCGACGCCGGGGTAGTCGAGGCCGGCGGAGATCGAGTGGGCGATCTCGACCTGCCCGTCGGCGTCCTGCAGGAGGTACGTCATCGTGCCGTGGAAGACGGCCGGCTCGCCCTTCGAGAGCGTCGCCGCGTGGCGCCCGTCGAGGCCCTCGCCGCTCGCCTCGACGCCCACCAGCCGGACGTCCGCGTCGCCGACGAACGGCGCGAAGATGCCGATCGCGTTCGACCCGCCGCCGACGCACGCGACGACGGCGTCGGGCGTCTCGCTCCCGGTCTGCTCCCGGAGCTGCGCCCGCGTCTCCTCGCCGATCACGCGGTGGAGGTCGCGGACCATCGCCGGGTACGGGTGCGGCCCGATCGCCGAGCCGATGATGTAGTAGGTCGTCGTCGGGTTCGAGACCCAGTCGCGGAACGCCTCGTTGGTGGCGTCCTTGAGCGTCTGGCTGCCCGACGTGGCGGCGCGGACCTCGGCGCCGAGCAGCCGCATCCGCTTGACGTTGAGGTTCTGCCGCTCGATGTCCTCGGCGCCCATGTAGACGACGCACTCGATGCCGAACAGGGCGCAGGCCGTCGCCGTCGCCACGCCGTGCTGGCCGGCGCCGGTCTCGGCGATGATCCGCTCCTTGCCCATCCGCCGCGCCAGCAGGACCTGCCCGATCGCGTTGTTGATCTTGTGGGCGCCGGTGTGGCAGAGGTCCTCGCGCTTGGCGTAGATCGTCGCCCCGCCGAGCCGCTCCGTCAGCCGGTCGCACCGCGTCAGCGGCGTCGGGCGGCCGACGTAGTCGCGGAGGAGCCGCCGGTACTCGGCCTGGAACTCGGGGTCGGCCTTCGCCGCGTCCCACGCTTCGCGGACGCCCTCGAGCACGGGCTGGAGGATCTCGGGCACGAACGCCCCGCCGAACCGCCCGAACCGCCCGCGGGCGTCGGGGAGGGACGAGGCGCTGGGGGCCGGGGACGGGGGGAGGGCGGTCGTGGTCGACATGGTGGGGGAGAGAGCGGGGCGCCTGGAGCGTGTCATCCCAGACGCGGTGAGGGGTCTCGTCTCGGATGGCCAGTCGCTCGTCGGCGCGAGGCGGTCGGGGCGCGCGAGATCCTTCGCGTTCGCTCAGGATGGCGCGGGCCGGGGCTGGCAGTCGGTCTCAGGAGGAAGCTGGAAGCCCGCCCGCCTCGGTGCCGAGGCGGAGGAGGTCAGCGAGAGGTGGCGGCGTGGAAGGCGTCGAAAAAGTCGGCCAGCTTGTCGAGGTCCTTCACGCCGGGGCTCTCCTCGACGGACGACGAGAGGTCGACGGCGTACGGCCGCATCGTCTGGATCGCATCGGCCACGTTCTCGGCCGAGATCCCGCCGGCGAGGAACAGGTCGACGTCGTCCGACAGCTCGCGAGCGACGCGCCAGTTGAAGCTCTCCCCGGTCCCGCCCCACAGGCTGGTGTGGTGCGTGTCGAGGAGGACGAAGTCGACGACGTCGAGGTAGGGCTCGACCACGGCGCGGATCTGCTCGCTCGACGCGTCGTGCGTGACCTGGACGGCCTTGATCACCGGGACGTCGACGGCGGCGCAGACCTCGGGCGACTCGTGCCCGTGGAGCTGGGCGAGCTGGAACCCGACGCGCTCGCACGTCGCGTTGACCTCGTCGGCGCTCTTGTTGACGAACACGCCGACCGGCGCCGGTCCCACGACCCAGTCGATGATCTCCTTCGCCACGTCGGGCTTGACGTAGCGGGGGCTCTCCTCGTGCTGGATGTAGCCCAGGAAGTCGGCCCCGGCGGCGGCGGCCGTGCGGGCGTCGTGGAGGCGGGTGATGCCGCAGATCTTGACCTTCGGAGTTCGGAGTTCGGAGTTCACAGTTCGGAGTTAGCAGGTTGCGGGCTGGGCGCCGACGGCGAAGAACTCCGAACCCCGAACTCCGACCCCTGAGCGCCGCCCGCCAGGGCGACGGCCGTCTCGCGGCGGAGGGCGGCGAGGGCGCGGCCGGGGTCGGGCTGGCGCATAAAGTGGGTGCCCACGAGGAACGCGTCGGCGCCGGCGCGGCGGAGGCGGGCGGCGGCCTCGGCGTCGCGGATCCCGCTCTCGGCGACGCGGACGACCCGCTCGGGCAGGCGCGCGAAGATCCGCTCGGCGCGGCCGAGGTCGACCTCGAACGTCTTGAGGTCGCGGCTGTTGACGCCGAGCACGTCGCCCCGGTCGAGGTCGAGCGCGTCCACCTCGGCGTCGTCGAGGACCTCGACGAGCACGCCGAGGTCGAGGTCCCGGGCGGCGTCCAGCAAGTCGCCGAGGTGAGCCGGGTCGAGCGCGGCGGCGATCAGGAGGACCGCGTCGGCGCCGTAGGCGCGGGCCTCGACGAGCTGGTAGGCGTCGACCACGAAGTCCTTGCGCAGCAACGGGAGGTCGACCGCGTGGCGGACGGCGGCGAGGTGGTCGAGCGCGCCCTGGAAGTGCGCCGGCTCGGTGAGGACCGAGAGCGCGGCGGCGGCGGCCTGCTTGTAGGAGCGGGCGATCTGGGCCGGGTCGTACTCCGCCCGGATGGTGCCCTCGGACGGGCTCGCCCTCTTGCACTCGGCGACGTAGGCCGGGCCGTCGGGGCGGCGGAGCGCGCGGGCCAGCGACAGCGTCGGCGCGTGGAAGGCGGGCCGGCGCTCGAGCGCGGCGGCCGGCGTGACCGCCTTCCGCTCGGCCACGAGTCGGCGCGTGTCGTCGAGGATCTGGTCGAGGATGGTCGCCATCAGGCCGCCTCGGCGAGCTCGGTGGACACCTCGACGAGCGCGTCGAGCTTCCGGAGCGCCGCGCCACTCGCGACGCTCTCGCGGGCCGCGTCGAGGCAGGCGTCGAGGTCGCCGACGTCGCCGGCGGCGAGGAGGGCGTAGGCCGCGTTGAGG
>CAXRFJ010000113.1:0-6964 GCA_964229475.1 Rubrivirga sp. | reverse complement strand
GGGTGGGCCGGGTAGCGGGCCTCGAACCGGGCGAACAGCAGCGCCGCGCCCTCCGCGTCGTCGGTCGCCAGCGCCGACTCCGCCCGGTAGAACAGGGCCTCGGGCGCGCGGGCGTGGCGCGGGTACCGGTCGAGGAACCGGGCGAAGGCGCGCTCAGCGGCGCCGTACTGGCCGCCGTCGTAGAGGAGCTTCGCGGTCTCGAAGGCGTCCTCCGATCGATCGGGGCGGGCGTCGGCGACGCCCGGCGCCTGGGCCGTGGCGGCGGGCGCCAGGGCGACGAGCGCGGCGGGCAGGGCGAGCCCGAGGGCCGCGACGAGGCAGAGGCGCGCCGGCACGCGGCGCGCGAGAGAGGACCGGGGCATGTGGGGGGACGGCGTCCGGCGAAGGGGGCAATCTACGGAGAGGGGCGGCCTTGTCCGAAAACGGAGAAACAAAGGGGGGGCGCCGGATCGTACCTCCCCCCGCACCGCATCCCTTCTTTCTTCCGCCCCTCCCATGGCCGACGACCCCAAGACGACCGACCCCGACGCCCCGGCCGACGACGCCACCGAGCCCACCCCGGGCGTCCCCGACCCGACCCCGTCCGTCCCCGACGCCTCCGTCGAGCCGGCCGCGCAGGCCACGGCGCCCGCCGCCGACACGATCCCGCCCCCGCTCCCGGCCGACTACGAGATGCCGGACGACTACGCCGACGAGGACCCCATCGCGGCGGCGAAGGCGTGGATCGAGGAGCACCCCGGCCTCGCCGTGCTCGGCGCCGCCGGGATCGGCCTGCTCGCCGGGCGCCTCGTGATGGCCCTCATCCCGGACCCGGAGCCGCCGTCCCTCGCCGACCGCGTCGAGAAGCGGGCCCGCCAGATCGCCAAGGAGGCGAAAAAGCGGGGCGAGGTCTATTCCAAGGAGGCCAAGAAGAAGGGGAAGGTCTACTCCAAGGACGTCGCCGCCTTCGCCGACGGGGCCGGCGACACGCTCCAGGCCAGCCTCCACAAGGCGTCCGACGCCCTCCGCGAGGCGGCCGACCGGGCCGGCGACGCGGCCGAGGCCGGCTACGAGAAGTCGAAGGACCTCGCCGAGACGATCGCCGACGCGGCCAAGGTGGCCGTGACCGGTGTCCTCGCCGCCAAGCTCGACGAGTGGGTCGGCAAGGTCCGCTCCTAACGGGCGCCGAATCTCTCGTGTCTTGACCGGGGCGCCCCCGCGCGGGGCGCCCCGGTCGCTGTGTTCGGGCGTACCCTTCGGCT
Source organism: Rubrivirga sp. (assembly GCA_964229475.1). GTDB lineage: Bacteria > Bacteroidota > Rhodothermia > Rhodothermales > Rubricoccaceae > Rubrivirga. The sequence continues at coordinate 5,723 of CAXRFJ010000113.1, read as the reverse complement.
CACCGCCCCAGACCCATGAGCATCCTCGTCGTCGGAACCGTCGCCTTCGACACCGTCGAGACGCCGTTCGGCCGCGCCGAGCGGATCCTCGGCGGCTCGGCGACCTACGCGAGCCTCGCCGCCCGCGTCGTCGACGCGCCCGTCCAGCTCAACGCCGTCGTCGGGCGCGACTTCCCCGACGCCCACGTCGAGGCGCTGTCGTCGCGCGGCGTCGACGTCGAGGGGCTCGTCCGCGACCCCGAAGGCGAGACGTTCTTCTGGGCCGGCCGGTACCACTACGACCTCAACACGCGCGACACGCTCGCGACGCACCTCAACGTGCTCGCGACGTTCACGCCGGACCTCCCGGCGAGCTACCGCGCGCCCGGGATCGTCTGCCTCGGCAACCTCGACCCGACCGTCCAGTCGTCGGTGATCGACCAGACCGACGGGGCCGGCCTCGTCGTGGCCGACACGATGAACTTCTGGATCGAGAACACGCCGGACGCGCTCGCCGAGACGCTCCGCCGCGTCGACGTCCTCGTGATCAACGACGAGGAGGCCCGCCAGCTCTCGGGCCAGCCGAACCTCGTCCGCGCCGCGCGCGCCGTCCGCGCGATGGGCCCGAGCACGCTCATCATCAAGAAGGGCGAGCACGGGGCGCTCCTGTTCTGCGGCGACGACGTGTTCGCCGCGCCGGCCTACCCGCTCGAGGACGTGGTCGACCCGACGGGCGCCGGCGACACGTTCCTGGGCGGCTTCGCCGGCCACCTCGCCCGCCTCGGGAGCACCGACGCCGAGGCCATGCGCCAGGCCGTCGTGGTGGGCAGCGCGCTGGCGTCGTTCGTGGTCGAGGCCTTCGGCGCCGACCGGCTCCTCAGCGTGACGGCCGAGGAGCTCGACGAGCGGATCGACGCGTTCCGCCGGCTCTCGGCCGTCCCGACGATCGTCGCGGCCTAGGCTGTGTGTGACAGGCGTCTCCCGGGCTGCGCCCGTCGTTCCGACCCGCCCGCGGCGTTGCGCTCCATCGCCGTGGCGACGGCCGCGGCTGCTTCGCGCGTCTAGCGGCCGGCCCGGCCCGCTCGGTCTCGCCACCGGCAGACCCGACCGAACACAGCCTGGGCGCCGCGGGACGGCTACGCGCCGACCTGCTGGGAGTACCGCTGGAAGAGGGCGGCCTGGGCCTCGAAGACCCACTGGTTCATGATCGTGTCCTCGGACACCTGGACCTTCGAGCCGATGCGCCGGGCGTCGCCGCGGCCCCACTGGGCGATCTCTTCGAGCGTGAGGACGCCGGCCTCGTAGAGCTGGCGCTGCACGTCCTCGTCGATCGTGGTGATGACGGTGAGGTCCTCGGCGCCCTCGGGGGCGACGTACGCCGGCGCGGCGTCGGCCTCCGGGTCGGCGGGGGCCTCCATGACCGGCTCGGGGGCGGGCTCCGGGAGGGGCTCCGGGGACGCTCCCGGCTCGGGCGCCGCGGCCTCCGGGGCGGCCGTCTCCTCGATCGGCTCGGGCTCAGGCGCGCTCGGCACGCCGGCGTCGGCCGTCAACGCGTTGAGGTCGACGAGGCCGGGCGCCACCGGCTCGGGCGTCGGCTCCGGGTCCGGCGTCGGCGGCGTGGCGGGGGGCGGGGGGAAGGTGATGAAGTCGTCCACCGACGCCATGACGGGCCGGGCGACGTCGGGGGCCGACGGGCGCGTGATCCACGCCGTGCCGTCGTCGGCCGGGCGGGGCTCGGGCTCCGGCGCCGGCATGTCGTGGACGGCCTCGGCCTCGACGGGCGGCGGCTCCGGGGTGGACGAGGCGGGCGGCGTGGGCGCCCACGTCTCGAGCACGTCGCCCGTGGCCGCGCTGTCGCCGCCGGCCGGCTCGTCGTAGAGCGGGGCCGTCGCGAACGGGTCTTCAGACTCCTCGGCCGCCTCGGAGGGCGCCTCCGGGGGCTCGATGTCGGCGAACGTGGGCTCGGCGAACGTCTCCTGCGTCCCCGCCGGCTCCTCGTCGAAGGAGACGTCCTCGAACGCGGCGTCCTCGAAGGTCGTGTCGGTGAACGTCGCCTCCTCGAACGAGACGTCCTCGAACGAGGGCTCCTCGAAGGGGGCGGGCTCCGGGGCGGTCGCGGCGGCGGGCGGCACAGCGGCGTCGGCCGGGGGCGCCTCGAACGACGCCTCCTCGAACGACGCGGGCTCGAACGACGCCTCCTCGAACGAGGGCTCGGCGAACGACGGCTCTTCGAACGAGGGCTCGTCGATCGCCACCGTCTCGGCGGGGGAAGGCGTGTCGTCGGTCGCGGCCTCCGCGAAGGAGAACTCCTCGGCGAACGTGGGAGCGCCGGCCGTGGCGTCGGCCGGCGGCGCCTCGAACGGGCTCGGCTCGGCCGCCGCGGGCTCGAACGCGGTGGGCTCAAACGCGGTGGGCTCAAACGCGTCCGGTTCGAACGCGGCCGGCTCGACGGCGGGCCCGGCGTCGGGCTCCGCGAAGGCGACCTCCTCGAACGGCGAGGCCTCGTCGGCGGGCGCCGGCTCAGACGGGAAGGGGGCGAAGGCGTCGGGGGCCGGGTCGGCCTCCTGGGGAGGGGCCTCCGGGCTCGACGCCGAGGCGGACTCCGCCGCGGGGGGGAGGGCGGCCGGCGGGGGCGTGCCGGACGTGATCCCGACGGTCTGCTGGATCGTCCCGATCTGGGTCCGGATCTGCTCGATCTCGTGGTCGCGCCGCTTCGACTCGTGCCGGAACTCGTTGCGGAGGCCCTCGACCTGGTGCCGCTGCGTCTCGACCGACTGGCGGACCGAGTCGAGCTTCTGCGCGAGGAGCTGGCGCTGCGTCTCGCCCTGGAGCCGCTGGTCGGACATGGCCTTCTCGATCTGCTCGCCGATCGTCTTGACCTCGTCCTCTATCTTCTGCGGCGCGGCCGACGACGCGTTGTTGGCCCGCGGCTTGGCCCCGGCGTCTTCCGACCGCTTGGCCCGTATAAAGTAGGCGCCGGTCAGGCCCACGATGGCGGAGCCAGCGACGATGGCCAGGGCGATGATGAGGTACAGCATCGGGCTACTCGGAGACGAGAGTCAGGGCGTGGGGGCCGACGCCGGTGCCCACGTCGAGGCGGCCGGCGGCGACGGCGTCCTCGAAGAGGCGCTCCAGCAGGGCCGCGCGGGCGGCGGCGAGGTCGGGGTCGGGGGCGGTCACGGCGACGCGGAAGGAGTCGGGGTTCCACTCGAACCGGCTCGCCATGCGGTAGACGTACGAGCGGAGGGTCGGCTCCAGCTGCGCGCTCCGCCGCCCGAAGCCGTGCTGGATCGCGTCGAGGAGGCGCGAGAGTTCGACGTCGAGCGGCTCGTCGCTGGCCTGCTCGAGCCGCGTGAGGAGGTCGACGGGGATCGGGGCGGGGTCAGCGGAAAAGTCGGCGGGCGAGGCGGTGGGCTCGGGCGCGGCGTCCGAGTCCGCCGGCGGGGCGGGCGCGTCGGCGTCGGGCGTCGGGGCCTCGGCGGTATCGGCGGGAGCGGGGGCGGCCTCAACCCGCGGCCGGTCGGTCACGGCGATGGCGAGGGCGGCCGTGAGGGCGAGGCACACGAGCGAGAGCCCGCCGACGAGGGCGATCCCCCAGCTGGGCAGGGGCGGGAGCGACGCCCGCGCCGGCGGGTGGGGCGGGGCGGGGGGCTCCGGCGCGTCCGCCTCGGTGGCGTCGTCGTCCGCGTCGGGCGCGATGGCGCCGAGGGGGCGGTCCGGCAGGGGGATCGCCCCGTCGATCCGGTCGACGGGCGGGAGCTCGATCTCAAACGGGCGCGGGGCCTCGACCTCGGGGGCGTCGGCCACGGGGGCGTCCGCCTCGGCGCGCGGGGCGCGGGGCGAGAACGGAACGCGGTCGAGTAGATCGGTAATCGGCACGGGTCTGAGGGGGCCGTTCTGGAACGGCAGCGTGTCAGCGATCCGGGGTGCAACAGCCGTGCCCGGCGGGAGGGCGTGTAGGGGGCCGTCCGACCCCGGTATCTTCGGGCGTCGCCCCCGATCGCGTGTCCGGACGCCTCGCCCTCTCGCTCGCCGCGGCCCTCGTCGGCGCCGCCTACGCCCTCGCCGCCTGCCGCGCCTCGGCCCCCGAGGTCGCGGACGACGCGGCGTGGACCTACGTCGGCGACGGGGCCTGCCAGCAGTGCCACGCCGACCTCGCCGCGAGCTACGCGCAGACGGGGATGGGCCGGTCGCTCAGCCGCTTCGACCCCGCGACGGCGCCCGAGCGGTTCGGCCCGGACGGCGCGGGCCCGACGGTCTGCGCGCCCGACGGCTACTGCTACCAGCCGTTCGTCCGCGGCGACACGCTCCTCATGCGCGAGACGCGCCCCGACACGCCGGGCTACGCGCGGGTCGAGGCCGTCGACTACGTGGTCGGGTCCGGCAACGCGACGCGGTCGTACCTGCTGGCGGCGGGCGGCGCCGAGGGCGAGGGGCCCCACGGCGAGTACCTCACCGAGATGCCGCTGACGTGGTACGTCGAGCGCGCGCTCTGGGACCTCAGCCCGGGCTACGAGGACGGCAACGCCCGCTTCGACCGCCCGATCACGCTCGAGTGCTTGACCTGCCACGACGCGCGGCCGGGCCACGAGACGAGCCAGAACTTCTACACCGACGTCCCACTCGGCATCTCGTGCGAGCGGTGCCACGGGCCGGGCTCGGCCCACGTCTCGGCCTTCGAGGCCGGCGGGGCGCCGTCGGACCCGCGGATCGTCAACCCGGCGCGGCTGCCGAGCGACCTCCAGCTCGACGTGTGCCAGCAGTGCCACCTGACGGGGACGAGCGTGTTCGCGCCGGGCGAGGACCCGACGACCTCCCGCCCCGGCCGGCCCCTCGCGGCCCACCGCGCCGTGTTCGCGACGGAGGCCTCGGTCGAGGACCCGGTCCGCTTCGGGATCGCCAGCCACGCCGAGCGGATGATGCGGAGCGCGTGCTACGAGGGGAGCCTCGGGACCGACCGCGAGATGACGTGCACGACGTGCCACGACCCGCACGTCGCCAACGAGGCGCTCCCGGCCGACCACTTCAACGCGACCTGCGCCTCGTGCCACGGCCCGAGCGCCCACCTCGACGCGTGCTCGCGACCGGGCGCCGGGAGCGTCGCCGAGGCGGCCACGGGCGACTGCGTGAGCTGCCACATGCGGACGTCGGGCACGTCGGACATCCCGCACGTCTCGTTCACGGACCACTGGATCCGGCGCGATCCGCCGGCCTCGTCCGCCGCCCGCTCGACCGTCGACGACACGCGCGGCGAGACGCCGTTCCAGCTCGTGAACCTCGCCGTCGGCGGCGACCCGCCGAGCCCGGCCGCCGCCGACGCTCAGCTGGCCATCGCGACGTTCGCGCTCTACGAGACGCAGCACCCGCTCCCGGCCTACCTCCCGCGCGTCGCGGGCCTCGCCCGCCGCGCGCTGGCGGCGGGCGTCGAGCGGACCGACCTCCGCGTCGCGCTCGGCCGGGCGCTCCTCGCGATGGACTCGTCGGCCACGGCGCGCGACGTGCTGGCGGACGCCGCCCGGCGCGACCCCGCCGACCCGTCCGCGGCCCCCTGGCTCGGCGGCGCCGAGGCCGGCCGGGGGCGGCACGCCGAGGCCGCCGACGCCCTCCGCCGGTCGCTCGCGCTCGCGCCGAAGCTGACGGAGGCCCGCGTCCGCCTCGGGACCGCGCTCACGGAGGCCGGCCGGCTCGCCGAGGCCGAGGCGGCCCTCGCGGTGGCCGTCGCCCAGGACCCGCTCCGGCACCCC
>CAXRFJ010000112.1:0-2916 GCA_964229475.1 Rubrivirga sp. | reverse complement strand
CCCGGCCGCGCCGAGCGTGGCCAGCGTGGCCCGCGCCCGAACGCGGAGCGCGTCGTCGGTCTCGCCGTCGAGCCGTTCGACGCCGTACAGGAACGCGACCGCGTCGAGAGCCCCGCCCGTCGCGTACTGGAGGAGACCCCGCGAGGCCGCGTCGCCGACGACCACGTCGGCCCGGGCGATCTCGTAGGCCACGGTCTGGAAGATGAGCCGCTCCGGGTCGCCCTCGACGAGCGGGACGCCCGTGAGCGCTTCGTGCGCCGCGACCATCCGGTCGAGCGCGGCGCTGGCGTCGGCGTCGGCGAAGAGGAGGGAGGCGGCCACGGGGTGAACGTGGCACGGTCTGTGGTCCGGCGACGCGAACATCCCGACGCTTCGACTGTCGAACCCTCGCCTATGGCACGTAAGAAAGACTCAGGCCCGCACCCCGACGGGGATCTCATTCCACGTACGGAGGAGGAGTTCGTGCTCCTCGCGTTCTGGCACGCATCCCAGCATCGGTACGGCGTGGAGCTTCTCCACGACAAGCGACGGGAGCAGCGTCATCGCCCAGACCTGCGAATTGGCAGCACTGTGTCCTGCCACATCTGGTCCAGCTTCGCGTGCGAGCTGTACTTGAAGTGCCTGCTCGGGGTGTGTAAGAAGTGGGTGGGGCAGGGAGAGGTCAAAGAGGGCCACAATCTCGCCGCCCTCCACCATGATCTCACTGGCGAGACGAAGGTGGTGGTCAAGGAGAAGTACCGCCAGGTTCGGTCCGAGCCACGATGGGGCAGACTGCCCGCCAACGTAGAGAGCTTGCTCCGAGCGCACCCGGCTCCGTTTGTCGCCGACCGGTACCTCCACGAGGGTATGCGCGAGAGGCAGCAGCGCAACCTGGACAGCGACACGATGTACGCCTTCGCGGAGTCGCTTCGTCGGGCGGTGCTTTGCCTGCGTCCGGACTTGGAATGGGCGGAACGTCCAGGCGTGAGCCCTCAACCTCCTCAGAGTCCGTAGTTCGTTGCCCGCTCGGCCACCGAGGCCGGCACCGCCGCGAGGTCCTCGACGTCGCGCGCCGCGGCGGCCCACCCCTCCGGCGGCGGGTCGAACCCCTCGAGCTCGCCGTCCGTCGTGGCCACGGCCCGGCCCGCCTCGGCGGTCCCACGGAGGATCGCGCGGATCGTCGAGCGGCACCGATGGTGGTTCGGCGGGCTGGCGTAGGACCAGAACTCGTGGTCGGCCGGGAGAACGACGCCGTCGTAGCCGTTGCAGAGGTCCGTCGTCCGCTCGTCCCCGACCGCGACGTACTCGAGGTACTCGAGCGCGTCGCCGAGTGCGCGGAACTGGCGCCAGCGGCCTACGCTGTACGCGACTTGGCTGTTGTTCCTCACGACGGTCTCCAGGAGCCATGGGCTGAGCGGGTCGGCCCCGGCCGCCTTCAGCGCCTCGCGGACCACGGCGTCCCGCTGCGCCCCGGTCGTGCCCACTTCGATCGCCTCGGCCAGCGCGTCGCGGACCCGCGCCAGGACGTCGGCCCCGGTCACCCGCGCGATCGCGAACGCCCGCGTCCGCGCCGCGGCGTCGAGCGCGGCGAACTCCTCGGCCGACATCGCTACGCGCTGGCGGAGCGCCTCGACGGCCTCGGGGAACGGGACGCCGGCCTCGCCGTCGAGGACGACGTCGGCGAAGTCGCCGGCCTCCAGCGTCGAGCGCCGCACGTGGTCCATCCCGAGGAGCGCCGCGACGACCATCGCCCCGGCCAGCTCGTCCTCGACCGCCTCGGTCGCGTCGTCGGGCAGGAGCGTCGCCGACGTGTCCACGGACACACCCGAGAGCATCGCCGAGGCGGCCGCGGCCACGAACGGCGCCAGCGCGTCGTCTAGCTCGGCCGCGTAGTCGTCCTCCGACGCCGGCCCGTCGGCGAAGAGCCAAAAGGGCTATCCGAGAACCCGACCTCGGCGGGCGCTGCGGGCGTCGCCGTCACGACCTCCGAGATGTACGCGTCGTCGTCGTCGGCCGGCCGCGGCACGTTGTACACCGTGTACGCCGCCTCGCGCGAGACCGGGATCCCGCTCTCGGCCGCCCGGAGGTACTGGTCGAACGTCGCCGTCGTCCGCCAGTCGAACGAGGCCCGCGGGAACGCCGTCGCCGCGCGCGGGCCGTACCGGAACAGCGCCGTCCACCGCCCGAGCGTCCGCTCGACCGTCCGCGCGAGGTCGGCCCCGTGCCACTGGGCGACCCCGTCGACCTCGTCCGAGTGCTCCTCGGCGTGGGCCCGCGCGCCGACCCCGTTCGTGTCGACCGTGAGCGTCGTGGACAGGAGCCCCTTCCGGACCCGCCGGATGAGGTAGTCCGTGAACTCGGCGAAGTCGAAGGCCCCGCTGGCCGTCAGCGTCTTGACGTCCTTCCCGACGAACGCGGCCGTCGAGCCCGACTGGAGCGGCGAGAGCGACTCGGCCACGAGCGTCGTCAGCTCCCGGACCTTGTCGACCTGGCCCGCGTCGGCCATGTCGGCGACGAGCTCGAGGATCCCCACGATGGGCGGGACGGCGAACCGGTCGGCCGTGTCGAGCCAGAACCCCTCGGCGGCCCGGAGCATCTTCCACGGCCAGTACACCCGGTCCAGGACCGAGCGGCCCTGGGGCCGCCGCGGCTCGAACCCGTGGGCGGCGTAGACGAACTTCCGGTCGTACCGGCCCGGCGGCGTGAGCAGGACGGCCTTCGTGCCGTCGAACGCGTAGAGCCCGCCGTCGCGGGTCCTGCGGAACCGGCGCTCGTCCTCGGCCCGCATCCGGTCCGGGACCCACGTCCCGACCGGCTCCCCGTGGCGGCCGTCGCCGCGGCGCCACACGACCTGGCTCACGGCGAGCCGGCGCGTCTTCGCCCGGAAGAGGTGGAGGAGGTCGCCGCGGAGGTCGAGCTCGGACCGGACCACGCGCG
>CAXRFJ010000111.1:0-3565 GCA_964229475.1 Rubrivirga sp. | reverse complement strand
GGCAAGTCGACGCTCCTGAACCTGCTCGGGCTGCTCGACCGGCCGACCGAGGGGTCGTACCGGCTCGACGGCGAGGAGGTCGGGGGGCTCCCCGAGAAGAAGCGGGCGGCCGTCCGGCGCGGGCGCATCGGGTTCGTGTTCCAGAGCTTCAACCTGATCGACGACCTCACCGTCGCCGAGAACGTCGCGCTCCCGCTCCTCTACCTCGGCGCCTCGCGCGCCGAGCGCCGCGAGCGGACCGAGGCCGCGCTCGACCGCGTGGGGATGGCCCACCGGCGCGGCCACTACCCGGCCCAGCTCTCGGGCGGCCAGCAGCAGCGCGTGGCCGTGGCCCGCGCCGTCGTCGCCGGCCCGCGCCTGCTCCTCGCCGACGAGCCGACGGGCAACCTCGACAGCGGCAACGGCGAGGCCGTGATGGACCTGCTCGCCGAGCTCAACGCGGCCGGCACCACCATCGTGATGGTGACCCACTCGGCGGCCGACGCCGAGTACGCCCAGCGCGTGGTCAACCTGTTCGACGGGCGCGTGGTGAGCGAGCACCTCGCCGCGCCGGCCGCCAGCGCGCCGCCCGTCCGCGCCTCCCTCGCCGTCGCCTAGCCCGCCCCGCTCCGATGCTGTCCTCGCACCTCACCCTCGCCCTCCGCGCGCTCCGCCGCGACGCCGGCTACGCCCTCCTCAACGGGGTCGGCCTGACCGTCGCGCTGGCGTGCTGCGTGCTCATCGGGCTCTACGCCCGCGCCGAGCTCTCCTTCGACCGCCACCACCCCGAGGCCGACCGGCTCGTGATGATGGCGACGTCGCACCTGTTCGGCCTCGAGCAGAGCGAGTCGACGTCGACGCCGTACCCGCTCCACGTCGCGCTCCGCGACGAGGTGCCGGCCGCCGAGGCCGCGCTGCTCCTGTCGATGGGCGGGGCCGAGACGCCCGTGCTCCGTCCCGGCGAGCCGGTCGAGGAGGCCCGCGTGATCGTCGCCTCGGCCTCGTTCGCCGACGTGCTCGGGCCCGAGGTGCTGGCCGGCGACCCCGCCGCGGCGCTCGCCTCGCCCGACCGGGCCGTGATCACTGAAACCGCCGCGCGGCGCCTGTTCGGAGGCGTCGACGTCGTCGGGCGGCCGTTCCGGACGGAGGCCCGCCGCGACACCCAGGACGTGACCGTCGGGGCCGTCGTCGCCGACCCGCCGCGGACGGCGTCGATCGACTACGAGGTCGTGCTCCCCGTCCTCGCGATCGCCGAGGACCAGCGCCGGCCCGACAGCTGGGGCCAGTGGCAGTGGATGACGCTCGCGCGCCTCGCGCCCGGCGCCAGCGTCGCCGACCTCGACGCCCAGCTCGTCCCGGTCGTCGAGGCCGCCTACGGCACCGACGACCCGGCCCGCACCAACCCGCGCTACTTCGGCGTGCCGCTCGTGGACTACCACCTCAGCGACCTCAGCCGCGCCGGCGGCTTCCTCGGCGACCCCCGCTACCTCGGCCTGTTCTCGGGCGCCGCGCTCCTCGTGCTCCTCCTGGGCATGATCAACTACGTCAACCTGGCGACGGCGCGGGCGGCGCGGCGGGCCCGCGAGGTTGGCGTGCGGAAGGCGCTGGGGGCCGGGCGGGCCCAGATCGCCGGGCAGTTCCTGGCCGAGGCCGTCGTGCTGACCGTGCTCTCGGGCGCCGTCGCGCTCGGGCTGGCGGCGCTCGCGCTACCGGCGTTCAACGAGGGGTTCGGGACGGAGCTGACGCTCGCCGACCTCGACCTCGGGTTCGTCGCGGCGGCGCTCGCGGCGGCCATCGCGGTCGGGCTCTTGGCGGGGGCGTACCCGGCCGGCGTGCTCGCCCGGTTCGACCCGGCCGTCGTGCTCCGGGGGGCGTCCTCGCGGAGCGGCCGGCCGTCGCGGAACGTGCTCCGGCGGGCGCTCGTGGCCGTCCAGTTCGCCGTCGCGATCGGGCTCGTGGCCGGGACCGCCGTCGTGCTCCAGCAGATCCGGTACACCAGCGCGACCGACCTCGGCTTCGTCGCCGACGGCGTCGTGGCGGTGCCGATGAAGCCCGGGCGCGGGCCGGCCGCCCCGTGGCGGGCCGCCGCCGACGCGTTCCGCCGCTCGGCGTCGGTCGCGGCCGTCGTCCCGGCCGACGAGTACCCGGGCTCGGTCCGGACGCGGTTCACGTTCCCGCTCGAGGGCAGCGAGACCGAGTTCATGGCGGTCGCCCCGATCAACGCGGAGCCGGGCTACCTCGACCTGCTCGGGATCGAGCTCGTGGCCGGCCGCGACGTCCGTGACACCGACGACGCCGCGCTCGTCAACGAGGCGTTCGTCGAGACGGTGGGGTGGGACGGCCCCGAGGCCGCGCTCGGCGAGACGGTCTCGCTGGTCGACGAGGTCCCCATCGTCGGCGTCGTCGAGGACTTCCACTTCGCGTCGATGCGGAGCGAGGTCGAGCCGGCGGTGATCCTCCAGAGCCAGTCGCTCGACGGCGGCGAGGCGACCGAGTACGCGGGCGTCCTCGTCCGCTTCGCCCCGGGCGCCGTCGAGGCGGGCCTGGCCGACCTCCGCCGGATCTGGGACGGCCTCGGGACCGGCCAGCCGTTCGAGCCCGAGTTCGTCGACGAGAGCGTGGCCGAGATGTACGAGGCCGACCGCCGGCTGGCGGGCGTGCTCGGCGGGTTCGCGCTCGTCGCCGTCGTCGTGGCGTGCCTCGGGCTCGTCGGGCTGGCGGCGTACACGGCCCAGCGGCGGACGCGCGAGATCGGCGTCCGCCGGGCGCTCGGGGCGACGGTCGGGCAGGTCGTCCGGCTGCTCTCGCGCGAGTACGCGGCGCTGGTGGCCGTCGGGGCCGTGGTCGCCGTGCCGGCCGCCGTCCTCCTGCTCGACCGCTGGCTCGACGGGTTCGCCTACCACGTCCCGCTCGGGCCGGGCCTGTTCGTGGCCGCCGTCGCGCTCACGCTCGCCCTCGCGCTCGCCGTCGTCGGCGTGCAGGCCGCCCGCGCGGCGCGCGTCCCGCCCACCGAATCGCTCCGGGCCGACTAGCCCGGTCCTGTGTCCCTCCCCAATCCCCCCCTCCCATGACCCTCCGCCTCTGCCTCCTCGCCCTCGCCCTCGTCGCGACGGCCCACGCCCAGACCGACGCGGCCGCCGTGCTCGTCGAGACCCCCGACGGCCTCCGGCTCACGGCCGTCACCGACGCCGCGCCCGACGGCCCGTCCGCCCTCGTCGGCCGCGTCGACGGCCGGTGGCACCTCCGGGTCCTGTCCGAGGGGGAGATCCCGTCGGAGGTCCTCGGCGACCGCCTCGTCGAGCAGCCGTTCGGCCTCGCCGCGCGCGCCCTTCCCGGCCGTCCCCGCGTCGTCCGCCTGTCGGACGGGCTCGAGGCCGAGCTGGCCGGGGCCACCGCCGCGCGCCTGGGCGACCGGATCGCGGACGTGCCGCGCCCTGACGAACGCGTGACGTACCGCGTCCGCGGCCACGTCGCGTCCGGCGACGGCGGGGTCCTCGTCCGGCTCGCCGAGGCCGACGGGCTCCGCTCGCTCGAGGCCCAGTCGGTCCCCGACCGGACCGTCGTCGATCTGGAGTTCCTGTTCGAC
>CAXRFJ010000110.1:0-5981 GCA_964229475.1 Rubrivirga sp. | reverse complement strand
CCGCGCCCTCCGTTTGCCCCGAGGCGGGCCGGGCCGCGCGCTCGGCGCCGGCCCGCCCCGGCTTTTCGGGCCCCTTGCCCTTTCGGACTCCCATGCTGACCCGGTATTCCCTGCGCCCCGCCCGTCTGGCCGCGCTCGCGTTCGTCGCCCTCGTCCTGACGGCCGCGACCGCGAGCGCCCAGACCGGCAAGCTCTCCGGCCGCGTGACCGACGCGAACGGCCAGCCGCTCATCGCGGCCTCCGTCCTCGTCGTCGGGACCACCTACGGCGCGGCCACCGACGTCGACGGCGTCTACAACGTGCTCCGGATCCCGCCGGGCACGGTCTCCGTCCGCGTCAGCAGCATCGGCTACCAGACCCAGGTCGTCGAGGGCGTCCAGATCGCCTCGAACACCACGACCGAGCTCGACGTCGTGCTCCAGGACGAGGTCGTCGCCGGCGAGGAGGTCGTCGTGACGGCCGAGCAGCCGATCGTCGACGTGACCCAGACGAGCACGGTCCAGACCATCGGCCGCGACGACATCGCCGCGCTCCCGGTCCAGGAGCTCAACGACGTCGTGAACCTCCAGGCCGGCGTCGTCGACGGGCACGTCCGGGGCGGCCGCCTCGGCGAGGTCCAGTACCAGGTCAACGGCGTCTCGGTCAACAACCCCTACAACAACTCGTCGACGGTCACGCTCGACCGCTCGGTCCTGCAGGAGGTCCAGGTGATCTCCGGGACGTTCGACGCCGAGTACGGCCAGGCCCTCTCGGGCGTCGTCAACGCCGTGCTCCGGACGGGCGACGCGAACCGCTACGAGGCCTCGCTCGAGGTCTTCGGCGGCGACTACGTCAGCCCCGGCAACGACTCGACGCAGGTCCGGACGTTCATCGGCGGCCGCGACTCCGTGGCGACCGTCGCCTACGCGCCCTACGTCAGCGACATCGACCCGCTCAACCGGCTCAACGCCCAGGCCAGCCTCAGCGGGCCGGTCCCGTTCGTGCCCGGCACGACGTTCCTCCTCAACGGCCAGCGGCTGGTGAACAACGGGCTGCTCGCCGGCGAGCGCCGGTTCGTGCCCACCGACTCGAGCGACTTCGAGCGGAACGTGTTCAACCCGTCCGGCGACGGGGAGGTGGTGCCGCTCGAGTACAACCGCCGGTGGTCGTACCTCGGCAAGCTGACGAACACCTCGATCCCGAACGTCCAGCTGGCCTACCAGGCCATCGGCTCGTTCCAAGAGGCCCTCGGCGCGAACTACGCCTACCGGTTCAACCCCGACGGCGTGAGCACGCAGACCCAGGTCTCGCTCGTCCACGGGGCCGACGTGCTCCACACGCTCTCGAACAACGTGTTCTACGAGCTGAGCCTCCGGCAGAACTACTTCGACTACTCGGACTACGCCTTCGAGAGCCTCGGCACGCTGCCCGAGACGGGCACCCGCGTCCCGCTCCCCGACGACTCGCCGTACCTCGCCGGCGGCCGGCCCATCGGGTCGCAGAACTACGAGAACGGGGCCATCATCCAGGGCTACGACCTCGGCCGGTTCGTCCAGCGGACGAACGCGTACGTCGCCAAGAGCGCCGTCACGGCCCAGGTCACGAACGTCCACCTCCTCAAGGGCGGGGTCGAGCTCCAGACGTCGAACGTCGAGTTCGGGACGCCGGGCTCGGTCCAGGCCCTCGTGATCGACGGCGTCCAGCGGCTCGGCGTGCTCCGCGACACGCTCGGGGCGCAGGTCATCGACTTCCAGCCGGTCCAGGGCGCCGCGTTCGTGCAGGACCGGATCGAGTGGGGCGACCTCCGCGTCCGCGCCGGCCTCCGGTTCGAGTACTTCGACGCCAACGCGACCGTCCCGAGCGACCTCCGCAACCCGGCCAACTCGATCGACGGGGCCCCGACGTCGGAGCCCGTCGACACGTCGCCGAAGTTCGCCGTGGCCCCGCGGCTCGGCGTCTCGTTCCCGTTCCTCGACCGGGCCAGCCTGTTCTTCTCCTACGGCCACTTCTACCAGCTCCCCGGGCTGGGGACGTTCTTCAACAACGCCGACTACTCCGTCCTCCGCGACCTCCAGCAGGGGAACGAGGGGTCCCAGGGGATCCTCGGCAACCCGGACCTCGACCCCGAGTTCACGGCCCAGTACGAGTTCGGGTTCAAGAGCCAGATCACGCGCGACCTCGGGCTCGACGTGAGCCTGTTCTACAAGGACATCCGGGACCTCCTCGGCGTCGAGTTCATCCAGACCTACACGGCCGCTCAGTACGCCCGGTGGACGAACGTCGACTTCGGCAACGTCCGCGGGTTCACGATCGCCGTCGACCAGCGCGCGCTCGGGCCGCTCTCGACCACGCTCGACTACTCATTCCAGATCGCGTCCGGCAACACGTCCGACCCGCGCGAGACGTTCAACCGCGTCCAGGGCGGCGACGACGCGCTCCCGCGCGTGGCCCCGTTCGACTGGGACCAGCGCCACACGCTCAACGCGACGGCCATCGTCTCGGAGCCCGACAACTACAACGTGACCGGCGTCCTCCGGATGGGCACGGGCCGGCCGTACACGCCGTCGGTGGGCACCGGCTTCGGGGCCGACCTCGAGCCGAACTCGGGCCGCAAGGACCTCTCCGTCGTCGTCGACCTCCGGGCCGAGAAGGCCCTCGACTTCGGCGGGGCCGGCGCGACGGCGTTCGTCCGCGTGTTCAACCTGTTCGACAGCTACTACCAGAACGGGTTCGTCTACGGCGACACCGGGAGCCCGTTCTACACCCTGACCCCCCAGACGCAGCTCAACCCGGACCCGACGCGGCTCGCCGACCCCCGGCGGATCGAGATCGGGATCTCGCTGCGCGGGTCCCGCCCCGTCCGCCGCTAGCCCCGCCCGCCTCGGGCCCGCCCTCGGCCTCGCCGAGGCCCGCCGACCCGGCCCCCCGCCTCGCACGCATGACTCCGACGCCCCGCCTCTCCGCCGCCCTCGCGCTGCTCGTGGGCCTGGCCGCGCTCCCGGCCGCCCGCGCCCAGACGCCCCTGCCCACCACGCCCGCCGAGTACCGCGGCCAGATCAACGCCGAGCGCCAGGGGCTCCACGACGCCAACCGCGTCCGGACCCAGTTCTACAACTACGGCATGGTCGGCGACTACGTCGGCGACGCCGACCTCAGCGTGACGTACTCCGTCGAGGTCCCACGCGGGATCGGGCTCAACTACTCCGACGGCATCACGCCGTACGTCCTCGCCCGCGTCACGCAGGAGAACGGGCAGCAGGCCTACGTCATGCTCACGGGCTTCCGCGAGCGCCAGGCCCGGAGCCCGCTCACCAACCGCGTCATGCGGTTCGAGCCCCGGCCCGGCTACGTCGAGGCGGACCCGACCGTCAACGTGGGCACGGCCGTCGCCATCTCGAACGACCCCCGGACGTGGCCCGGCGCGGCCGTCGACCGGGCCGGGACGCCGAACCCGAACCCGAGCCCCGAGGAGTGCTGGTACGACAAGCGGAACGACCCCGACGACCCGGGCTGGTGCGGCTCCTGGAACGGGTTCTTCGGCAAGCGGCCCAACGCCGACCAGGAGTCGTTCTTCGTCATGGACGACAACTACTACGACGCGTTCGCCTTCTTCCCGGACAGCCGCGACCGGACGCGCCGCGGGCTCGGCCTCCGCGTCGAGGTCCGCGGCTTCCAGTGGGCCAACCCACAGGCCCAGGACGTCATCTTCTGGCACTACGACATCGTCAACGAGTCGACGACGCGCTACGAGGACATCATCTTCGGGCTCTACATGGACTCGGGCGTCGGCGGCTCGGCCATCTCCTGCGACGGCGTCGCCGAGTCCGACGACGACAACGCCCGGTTCGTGCGGAACCTCAACGGCCGCGACCTCGACCTCGTCTACACCTGGGACGAGGGCGGCCACGGCGTCTCGCTCCGGTCGAACTGCGAGGACACGGGCTACCTCGGCTACGCCTACCTCGAGACGCCCGGCGACGCGACCGACGGCGTCGACAACGACAACGACGGGATCACCGACGAGCGCCGCGACAACGAGCCCGGCGACCCGATCGTCGGCCAGGACAACATCCGGCTCGAGATGCTCGCCCGGGGCTACGACCTCGCCCAGTTCGAGATCGAGTACGGCCCGCTCGAGCAGCGCCCGGCCTACGTCGCCGGCGTCTGGTTCCCCGGCGACGAGGACCTCGACTGGACCGCCGAGTTCTCCGACACCGGCGCCGACGGCGTCTACGCCGACGACCGGACGTTCGGGAGCGGCGAGCCCGACACGGGCGAGAACGACGGGGTCCCCACGCCGGGCGAGCCCAACTTCAACCAGACCGACATCACCGAGTCGGACCAGATCGGCCTGACGGGGTTCAAGCTCAACCGGATCCGCGGGGCCGGCGAGGTCGACGGCATCGTGTTCTTCCAGAACGAGAGCCGGTGGCCGGAGCGGCTCTACGAGCAGTTCTCCGACGACGACCCGAACGTCCGCTTCGACCCGACCATCGTCAACAACTACAACGTCGGGTTCCTCTTCGCCTCGGGCCCGTTCACGCTCGACGTCGGCCGGCGCGAGCGGTTCAGCCTCGCCCTCGCCTACGGCGCGAACCTCTCCGACCTCCAGGACAACGTCGAGGTCGTCCAGTCGATCTACGACGCGAACTACCAGTTCGCCACGCCACCGCCGCTCCCGACCGTCCAGGCCTTCGCCGAGGACGGCCAGGTCACGCTCGTCTGGGACACCCGCGCCGAGCGCTCGATCGACCCGGTCACGAACCTCAACGACTTCGAGGGCTACCGGATCTACCGCTCGACGGACCCCAACTTCCTCGACCCGCAGGTCATCCTCGACGGCCGGGGGACGGGGCCCATCGGGAATGGCCGGCCCATCGCCCAGTTCGACCTCGACAACGACATCCGCGGGTACTCGAACCTCGCCGTCAGCGGGATCCAGTACTACCTCGGCGACGACACCGGCATCACGCACCGGTTCACCGACACCGACGTCGTCAACGGCCAGACGTACTACTACGCCGTGACAGCCTACGACTCGGGCTCGGAGCCGTTCAACTTCTACCCGTCGGAGAACGCGATCACGGTCTCGCGGACGCTCCGGGGCGGGACGATCCTGCCGCAGAACGTGGTCCAGGTCCGCCCGAACGCCCGCGTGCCCGGCTACGTCGGCGCGACGGCCTCGGCGCCGGAGCGGGCCTCGGGCGAGGGGACGGGCACGCTGGCGATCAACGTCCTCAACTCGGACGTCGTGCCGGAGGGCCGCTTCCGGGTCGAGTTCCAGGGCTCGGCCGACAGCGTGGCCGCGCGGACGTACTCGCTCATCGACCTCGACACGGGCGAGGCCCTGTTCGAGGGCGGCGTCGACTTCGCGGGCGAGGGGACCGGGCCCGTCGCGGCCGGCGTCCAGCCCGTCGTCTCGACGCTCGCCGGCGTCGCGGTCGACGCCGACGCCAGCGGGTACACGGCGGGCTCGTCCACCACGACGCTGGCGGGCAGCTACATCGGGCCGCTCTCGCCGAACCTGATCCGGCCGGGGTACCCCGAGGACGTCGTCCTCGAGTTCGCCGACACGCCCCTCACGACGTCGCGCGCGGCGATCGGCCAGCCGGCGATCCCGGCCAACTTCCGCCCGACCGGGGCCGTCTCCGGCTTCGAGTACTCGTTCTTCTACCGCGAGCTCAGCGGCGACAACACGCTCAACGCCGCCGGCGAGTTCATCGACCTCCTCACGCCCGACCCCACCACGGGCGCGCTCCGGGCGACGTGGCGCATCGAGGTGGCCGAGGCCGGCGACTCGCCCGGCGCCGGCGACACGTTCCGCCTCGTCGTGAACACCCCGTTCGGCCCCGACGACGCGTTCACGTTCACGACCACGCCGGCCCGCGTCGACGCCGCCGCGGCCCGCCAGCAGTTCGAGGAGCAGGAGCCGTACGTCGTGCCGAACCCGTACGTCGCCGCGGCCTCGTTCGAGCCCGAGCGGTTCGCGACGGCCGGCCGCG
>CAXRFJ010000109.1:0-8025 GCA_964229475.1 Rubrivirga sp. | reverse complement strand
GTCGGACGGCTCGCTCTCGTCGGCCTCGGGCGCCTCGTCGTCGTCGAAGAACAGCGGGGCCCCTCCAAGGGGCGACGACGGCGCGCTGGCGGGGGGCGGGGTCGCTTCCGCGGGCGGAGCGGCCGGCGTCTCGGCCGAAGGCGCGGCCGAAGGCGCGGCCGGGGCTTCCTCGTGAGCCGCACCCGCCGGATCCGGCGCAGCGGTGGCGCCCGGGGCGGTCCCGGCGGCGGGCCGCGGCGGGATCCGGTCGAGCAGCGTCCCGAGGTCGGCCATCGGGACCGCGACGGCGGCCGTCTCGGTGAGGAGGAGTGGGATCTCGGACCCCACCACGAACAGCGGGACGCCGTCGGGGACGTAGACCGCCACCTCGACCTCTTCGACCGGACCGCCCGGCACGAACACTACGGCGTCCCAGGACTCGGCGGACTCGGGATCGAGGAGCGTCGCCTGGAGCACCTCGGCGGTCGGCGCCAGTTGGCCGTGCACCGGCCCGCCGTGGCGGACCGCGCGAAGGACGTCGATGGCCGACTGCGAGTCGGCGACGAAGAGGATCCGGGGGGGGGAGTCCATGTGCGAGGGTGGGATCGGGGGGCGTCCCCGCAAACGGGATGCCGGATCCCGAGGGCGCCCGCGGGCCGGCTCGCGGAGCCTCGGCGGGCCGGATTCGTAACGTGCCCGCCCCGATTCGCCCCGATGTCCGCGCACGCTGCCCAGACCGCCCCGTTCGCCCTCGCGCTCCTCTCGCTGGAGGGCGTCGGGCGGGTCACGGCCCACCGGCTGCTGGAGCGGTTCCCGACGGCCGCGGCCGTCCGCGAGGCCCCGCGCGAGCAGGTCCTCCTCCGCCTCAAGGGGGTCGCCCACGCCGACCGGACCGTGGCCGCGATCTGCGACGCCGCCTTCGACGCCGCGCTCGCCGAGGCGCAGGGCCGGCTCGACGCGCTCGCCGGGCGCCAGATCCACGCCCTCACGCCCGGCGCCGACGCGTGGCCGGCCGGCCTCGACGCCCTCGACCGCGCGGACCGGCCCGTCGTGCTCTACGCCTTCGGCGACCTCGGGGCGCTGGCGTGGCCGGCGCTGGCGGTCCTCGCCGCGGCGCCGCTCGCGGCCGAGCCGTTCGAGCGGGCCCAGGACGTGGCGCGGGCCGTGCTCGGCCGGGGCCGCGGCCTCGTCGTCGGGGCGGCGCACGGCGTCGACCTCGCCCTCCAGAAGCTGTCGATCGGGGCGGGCGTGCCGGCCGTCGCGGTCGTGGGCGCCGGGCTGGCGCGGCTGGAGCGGTCGATGCGGCCCGGCGCGACGGCGCTCACGAAGGCCGGCGGGCTGCTCGTCTCGCCGTTCCCAATGGCCCACGGGCCGTTCGAGCACGACGACCGCGAGCGCGCGCTCGTCCAGGCCGCGCTGGGCCGCGCCGCCCTCGCCGTCGCCCCGCCGGCGGGCTCGCCCGAGGACCGCGCCGCCGCGTGGGCCGCCTCCGCCGGCCGCCCCGTCGCCCTCCTCCCCCCCGCCCCGCCGGACGCCGCCTGGGCCGAGCCCGCCCACCTCGTCACCGAGGCGGACGCGGTCGCGGAGCTGGTGGCCTAGGCAGAGAGCATGGGGGATCGGGAAGCAGAGACGGACCGTCCCGGGGCGCGCGTCGCCCCCGACGACCGCTCGGTGCCCCGCGTCCTCTTCGTGTTCCTCGACGGCGTCGGGCTCGGGCCCGCGACGGCCCACAACCCGTTCGCGACGCCGCGCCTTCCCGCGTTCGAGCGGCTGGCGGGCGGCCAGCGGTGGACCGCCGACGCCGAGCCGGTCCGCCGGCCCCGCCACGTGTTCGTGCCGATCAACGCGACGCTCGGACTGGAGGGGCTGCCCCAGAGCGGGACCGGGCAGGCCGCGCTCTTCACCGGCGAGAACGCCGCGGCCGTCCACGGCCGCCACTTCGGCCCGTACCCGCCGACGACCGTCCGCTCCCTCGTCGCCGAGCGGAGCGTGTTCGCGCAGCTCGCCGCGGCGGGCGTGCCCCCCGAGTATCTCGCGTTCGCGAACGCCTACCCCGACCGGTTCTTCCGGTTCGTCGAGCGCCGCGGGCGGTGGACCGTCACGACGCTGGCGGCGCACTCCGTCGGCGTCCGCCTCCGCCGCCTCGCCGACCTCCGCGACGGCCGCGCCCTCGCCGCCGACGTCACGGCCGAGGGCTGGCACGCGTTCGCCCCGGACCTCCCCGTCCGCAGCCCAGAGGAGGCCGCCCGCCATCTGGCGGATCTGACTGCCCGCCATGCGTTTACGCTCTTCGAGGTCTTCGACACCGACAAGGCCGGGCACAGCCAGGACCCCGACCGCGCCGCCGCCGTCCTCGCCCGCCTCGACGCGTTCCTCGGCGCTCTCGTGGACCGGCTCCCCGACGACGCGCTGCTCGTGCTCTCCAGCGACCACGGCAACCTGGAGGATCTGGGGACCAAGAGCCACACCCGGCACCCCGTCCCGCTCCTCGCCTGGGGCCCGGGCGCCGACGCGTTCGCCGAGGCGGGGTCGCTGCTGGACGTGACGCCGAGTGTGGTGCGGGTGGTGACCACACGGGACTGACTCCCAGGCGGCCCGGACCAGTCGGCAGGTGTGCGAGGACCGTTCTCCAAGGAGGCCCTTCACTGGACGACTGTCAGGTCGGCACAGCCGCGAGGGGACTGAGGTCGGTGTGCGCTGGAGTGGCTTCGAGCGGCGCGTACTCCTCGAGTTGGAGAAGAAGCCTCCCGATCTCACGGTCGCGCTCGTCCGCGCCGTCCGGCACGACCTGGGACGCCGCGAGCTCCGGCACGACCCACCCCGTGGGGGCGTCGAGGCGGACGTGGACGCACGAGCTCTCGACCCGGACGAGTTAGCCCACAGTGGTCTGGCTGTGGTCGCGGGAGTGGACGCGGATGCGCAGGCCGTGGTACCCCGGCTGGTCGAGGGCCTCCGCCTCGACGTTGACGGGGCGGAGGCCGAGCAGGCGGTGGTCGTCGTGGACCCACTCGACCTTGAACGAGGCGTCCAGCGTGTCGAGCCGGGCCACGAGGGAGCACTTTTTCGCCCGCTCGGGGTCCGTGGCGAGGTCGAGGATCCCCTGGTACAGCCGCTCGACGAGGCCCTCATGCTCGCTCAACCGCTCAACTTCGCACCGCAGCGCCTCGTTCTCGGCGGCTAGTTGGTCTCGCTCCTGCCGGGGAGTTCGGACGTACCGGGCGTAGAGTGCTCCGAGCCCTGCGGCGAGGGCAAGAACGCTCACGAACGTGAGCGGGACCCACAGCCACAGCTGTTCCTCTGTCTGAATCAGGCTTTTAATCCCCCAGGACAAGCCGACGGCACCCGCAGCGACCGCGAACCAGCCGTACCACGTTTGGGGCCACGAGAAGAAATCGCTCATCGATCCGACGGGCGCTTCGCGCTCCGGTCCTGCTGGTGGAGGGCGTAAAGCAGATCCCACGCCACGTCCCGCATGAGCACGTCAGGACCCATCAGGTTTGAGACCTTCCGCTGGTCGTCCAGCAACCGCTCGAGTTCCGGCTTCGCGTCCGTAGGAGGACTGAGCGTCTGCCTGTCGATGATGTACGTCGGAGCGAGCGCTGCAGCGGCAGACAGTGCCACTTGCTCTCTCGGATCGAACAGGGCCACGACGAGCGACGCATCGCCGGCAGCCTCCCTCAGGCGGCCCAACGCGTAGGCCGCGCTCTGCCGGACGCGCTCGGACTCGTCCCCGAGCAGGCCCACGAGGGCGCCCGCGATGTCGCCCGCGGCCGGGGCCGCCGCCTCTCCCAGGCGGCCCAGCGCGAAGGCCGCGCTCGCCCGGACGTCCTCGGACTCGTCCCCGAGCAGGCCCATGAGGGTGCCCACGAGGTCACCCGTGGCCAGGATCCCCGCCTCCCCCAGAAACCCCAGCGCGTAGGCCGCGCTCTGCCGGACGCCCTTGGAGTCGTCCCGGCTCAGAGACCGGAGTCGCTCGAGAGCCTCGGGGCGGCTCCGCGCGAGCCGAACGAGCGTTGTACGGGCCAGTCCCTTCCGAGTCCAGTACGTCCCATCCATCCACTCTCGGATCAGCGCATCGCTCACCTGCTCCGTCACCTCCGGCTCGACGGTCACGGCCTCGGCAAGCATATCGGCCGCCGTGAACAGGGGCGTGAGGAACAGCCCCGGCTCCATCGCGAGGAGGTCCCGGGCGAGGTCCGTGACGTCGTCGAGGCCGGCGTAGAGGAGGAGCACCTCCTTCCACCACGGGTCGTCCAGGTGCCCGACGAGCTCTTCCCGGCCGGCGTCGCCCTGGCGGCGGAGGGCGAGGGCGGCGAGGTACTCCTGGAAGGTGAGGTGCGAGAACCCGAACTCGTTCACACCGCGCTCGACGAGAAGCCCGCTCCGCGTCCGGACCTCGTCGAGGAACGCCTCGGCCTCCTCGGGCTTCTCGCCCACGAGCGGCAGCGCCTTTTGCAGCTCCGCCTCGACCTCGGCTCGGCGGAGCCACGTCGTCTCCTGCCGGTGCATGGCGAGGGCCAGGTCTTCGAGCACGCGGCGCTTCTGGCGCCACTCCATCTGCCCGGCGATCCCCTTGGCGGCGTCCCAGTAGTTCAGGAGCACCTGGACGCACTCGTCGTAGAGCTCGACCCGGCGGTCCGGCAGCACGGCCCGGTACCGGTGCACGAGCGCGACGATGGTTAGCAGGAGCGGGTTCACGGCGAGCTGCCGCACGCGGTCCTTCTCGCGGATGGCGCGGATGAGGCTCTCGGCCTGCCGCTCGGCCTCGGCCATCGCGACGTCCCACGCCATGTCCTCCTCGCGCTTGACGCCGCGCGCGGCGACCTCGACGGCCTCCGACCACCGCCGCGCAAACGCCTCGACGTCGTCGTCGGAGAAGTCGCGGACGCGGAGGACGGTGAAGCCGGCCAGCGAGACGCCCTCGTAGCCGGCCGGCCGCGACGTCACGACAAACCGGTTCCCGAGGCGGCCATAGGCCGCCACGAGCGCGTCGATCTCGCGCGCCGCACGGGTCCGGTCGCCCTCCGACGAGACCTCGTCCATCCCGTCGAGCAGGACGAGGCACCGGCCATCGTCCAGCATCCGCCGGAAGAAGCCGGCCGGGCAGTCGGCCGAGAGGGTGTCGCCAAGGACGTACTCGCTGAGGGTCTCCGGCGTCAGCGGGCGCTGGTCCTTGACCCAGTCGCGGAGCGGGATCAGGATGGGCAGGAAGTCTTCCTCGATGCCGAGCGTCGCCCCCTTCCGGTCGGCGAAGGTGACAGCGAGGTAGCGAACGAGCGTCGTCTTGCCCGAGCCCGGCGCCCCAAGGATCACGATCCGGTCGTCGAGCGCCCGCAGCGCCTCGCCGACCTCGTAGGTCTGCTCGGTGGGCTCTGTCCCGTGGAAACTCAGATCGATCGCCGCTTCCCAGTCCTCACCCGGTCGGATGTTGCGATCCTCCAGGCGGGTGGGGCGCTCCCAGAATCGTTCGAGTACCAGTGCA
Source organism: Rubrivirga sp. (assembly GCA_964229475.1). GTDB lineage: Bacteria > Bacteroidota > Rhodothermia > Rhodothermales > Rubricoccaceae > Rubrivirga. The sequence goes on along the minus strand of CAXRFJ010000109.1, from coordinate 2,564 downwards.
TCCTCGGCCGTAGGAGCTTCTGTTCGCCGCGGGGCTGCCGCCTTGCGCTTCAGCTCCAGGTTGACGTAGACCCGGTCGAGCTCGATGGAGACCTGCGTCCGGGTCTTGATGCCGGTGACCTGCAGGAATCGGTGCTTCTCCGCGACGTACCGGCGGTAGCGGTCCTCGAAGGAGGTTCGCTCGCTGCCTTCGTCGAGGCGTCGTTTCCACGCCGCCACGCCCCGCCCGACCTGCGCCCCGAGCCAGGGCAGGAGCTTCGTCGCAACGAGCGTCGCCAACGCCGTGACGGCGACGAGGATGATCTCCTTGTTGGCCTCGTAAAACGTCGGATCGGTCTGCATGTCGTGCGGGATCGTGCGGCTCGGAGACTACACCGAATCGCACGGAAGGAGACTGCCGGTTTCCCACACGGACTCCTCGACGATCCGCTCGCGCCGAGTACGTTCGGTCCATGCCCCGACCTTCCAAGTACACACGAGATCGACTGGCGCCCGTCGTTGCCGAGTGCCGATCCATCGGTCAGGTTCTCGACCGGCTCGGCCTTCGCCGTGCGGGTGGCAACTACCGAATGATCAACCAACGCATCGAGGCGTTCGGGATCGACACCTCCCACTTCAAAGGCCAGGGATGGGCGAAAGGGCTCACCAAGGACAGCCACCCCTCCATCCGCCGCGGTGCCCTCCGCCAGCGGGTCCCGGATGACGAGGTCTTCCAGATTGGATCTACGTACACGCCGAGCAAGCTCGGACGGAGGCTCCGTGAGATGGGGCGCGAGTACGTGTGTGCCGTCTGCGGGCTGGTAGATTGGCGCGGCCAGCCGCTGACCCTCCACGTCGATCACATCAACGGGGAGACCAGCGACAACCGACTCTCCAACCTCCGCTTCCTCTGCCCGAACTGCCACCAGCAGACGCGGACGTGGGGCGCGAAGAAGCGGAGCCACTAGGCCCCCTAGCCCAACTGGCAGAGGCACATGGTTTAGGTCCATGACAGTCCGGGTTCGAATCCCGGGGGGGCTACACGAACCGCGCCCCGTCGCGCGTCCAGGCCGTCCCACCACCCCGTCGCCCGTGCGCCCCGCCCTCCTCCTGGCCGCCCTCGCCGTCGCCGGCTGCGCGTCCACCGCCGTCCCGGCCGAGCCCGGCCCGCTGCCCGTCCGCCGCGCCGCCGACGGGCTCCTCCAGCGGCCCGACCTCCAGGCCCTCGTCGACCTCCAGGTCCGCCGCGACGGCGCGGCGCTCGCCGAGGCGCTCGGCAGCCCCGACAGCCTCGTCCGCGCCCGCGCGGCGTTCGCCCTCGGGTCGGTGCAGGACGCCGGCGCCGTCGACGCGCTCCGGCTGCGCCTCGACGACCCCGTCCCGGCCGTCCGCGCCGACGCCGCGTTCGCGCTGGGCCAGACGGCCGACTCGTCGGCCGGCGTCGCGCTCGCCATCTCGCTCCGCCGCGAGGCCACCCCCGAGGTGCTGGCGGAGCTGCTCGACGGGCTGGGCAAGGTCGGCGGGCGGGCGGACCTGGGCGCCGTGCTCGACGCGACGCTCGCGGCCGAGATGGAGCCCGCGCGCGCCCTCGCCCTCGCCCGCTTCGGGATGCGCGGGGTCGTGAGCGACGCGTGGGCCCGGTGGCTGGCGGACCACCTGCAGGACCCCGACCCGGGCGTCCGCGAGGGCGCCGCCTACGCCCTGACGCGGTCGCCCCTGGCGGCGTGGCGGTCCCGGGCCGCCGCCGTCCGCGCGGCGTTCGACGCCCTCGAAGGCGACCCGGCCCGCACCGACCTCGCCCGCGCCGTCGGCCGCCTCGAGGACCCGACCGACATCCCCCGCCTCGGCGCCGCGCTGGCGGGCGACCCCGACTGGCGGACGCGCGGCAACGCCGCCCGCGCGCTCGGCGCCTTCGGCGACGCCGCCGCCCGCGCCCTCCTGGCCCGCGCCGGCGACGACCCGAACCCGCACGTGGCGCAGACGGCCGGCGGCGCGCTCGCCTCGGCCGGCGCCACGCCCGAGGCGCTCGACCTCGCCCTCGCCGTCCTCGCGGACAACGACCGCCCGTGGCCCGTCCAGGCCCCCCTCCTCCCGCTCGTCGCGCCGTCGCAGCCGGCCGCCGTGCTCGAGTGGAGCGACCGCCAGTCGGACCCGTTCGCGAAGGCCGCTGCGCTGACGGCGCTCGGCGCCTCCGACGACGGCGCCGTTCTCTCGCGCCTGTTCGCGGCCGCGCGCTCCGACGACACGCGCCTCGCCGTCGCCGCGCTCGGCGCGCTCCGCCAGCGGTGGGCCGCCGGCGGCTACGGCGCCCGCCGGTTCTACGAGGCCTTCGCCCACGGCCTCCGCCGCGCCGACCTCGCCACGACGTCGGCCGCCGCGCCCGCCCTCGCCGACTCGGCGTTCTGGCCGCTCGGCGCCGGCGCCCTCCTCCGCGAGGTCTACGCGTCCCTGGAGGCGCCGAACGACGTCGAGCCGATGGCCGCCATCGTCCAGGCCGTCGGGCGCGTCCGCGACGGGGCCGAGATCGACTTCCTCGTCGGCGTGGCCCTCGGCGGGCACCCGGCGGTCCGCGAGGCCGCCCGCGAC
>CAXRFJ010000108.1:0-4910 GCA_964229475.1 Rubrivirga sp. | reverse complement strand
CGGCGTTGAAGGCGAGCCCGATGTTGGTCGGCGACGTCCGCCGGGCGAGGCCCTGCGACGGCTGGACCTGGAGGTTGTCGGGCGGGAGCCACCGGTCGCGGTCGCTCAGCGTCTCGTCGAAAAAGCGCCACGTCCGCCGCGCGACGGTCCGGAGGCGGGCGCGGTCGTCGGGCGTGAGGGTGTACTCGTCGGGGTCGATGGGCCGGCTGACCGACCGCGCGATCCACGGGGCCGCGATCCAGGCCGCGGCGAACGGGAGCGCCGTGAACCACGCGATGGGCTCCGTCAGCGTGACCGACGCGAGCACCACGAGGCCCCACGCCACGGACGCCCACATCGACGCCGGCATGTCCTTCGCCGACTCCTCGGCCTGCTGGGCCGTCGTCCACTCGAGGAGGTTCCGCTTCGACACGAACAGGCGCCAGAGCGTCCGCCCGATGGCGTCGAGCATCCCGACCGACTGGTGGGCCAGGAACGCGACCGACAGCCCGATCTGCCGGGCGTGCATCACGGCGTCGGCCCAGACGAGGCGGAGCCAGCTCGACGTGACGGTGTCGGGCGGCTGGAACAGGAAGCCATGCGCGGCCGGCGCGTAGATCGGGAACGCGAGGACGAACAGGGCGATGAGCGTCCACACGAACGGCGAGCCCGGGAGGACCGTCCACGCCAGCAGCAGGAAGATCAGGAGCGCGGGCGGCGTGAGGCTCCGGCGGAGGTTGTCGAACACCTTCCACCGGCCGACGACCGAGAGCGGGTTCTTCCGCCACGCGCCGGCGGCGTCCTTCACGCGCGGCATCAGCCACGGGAGGAGCTGCCAGTCGCCCCGAACCCAGCGGTGCTGGCGGAGCGCGAACGAGGAATACCGCGACGGGAAGTCGTCGAACACCTCGACGCCGGTCGCGAGGGCCGCGCGGGCGTGGTTGCCCTCGAGGAGGTCGTGCGAGAGGACCGAGTTCTCACGGACGGCCCCGCCGAGCGTGTGCCGAAAGGCGTCGACGTCGTAGAGCCCCTTGCCCGTGTAGATCCCCTCGCCGAAGAGGTCCATGTAGGCGTCGGAGACCGCCGTCGTGTACGGGTCGACGCCCGGCCGGCCGGCGTAGATGCGGGCGAAGAGGGTGAGCCGGCCGCTCTCGGGCGAGATCGAGACGCGCGGCTGGAGGACGCCGTAGCCGCGCGTGACGCGGCCCCTGTCGGGGTCGTACTGCGGCCGGTTGAGCGGGTGCGCGGCCGTCGCCACGAGCGCCCGCGCGCCGTCGGGCGTGGTCCGCGTGTCGGCGTCGAGCGTGAGGACGTAGCGGATCGCGTCGCCTGACGTGGCCTCGCGGAAGTCGCCCTCGACGGTGACGTAGCTGGTCTCAGCGTCGGGGTCGCGGAGGAGGTCGTTGAACTCCTCGAGCTTGCCGCGCTTGCGCTCCCAGCCCATCCACACGCCCTGGGCCTCGTTCCAGCGGCGCTCGCGGTGGAGCAGGAAAAAGCGGTCGCCGGCCGGGGAGCCGTCGCCCTGGGCGCGGGCGGCGCGGGCGCGCTCGTTGAGCCGGCGGATCGCCTGGCGGGCGGCCTCGACCGTCGCCTCGTCGCCCGGCGCCTCCTTGTCCGGCGCGTCGGCCCAGTCGGTGAGGAGCCCGTAGCGGAGTGCGGCGTCGGGGTTGGCGAGGGCGTGGACCTCGAGCCGCTCGACCATCTCGCGCGCGTGCTCCGGCGACGTGATCAGGGTCGGGATGACGACGAACGTCCGGTCGGCGTCCGGGATGCCGTCCTCGAAGTCGAGGCGCGGGAGCTTCCGGGGCGGGAAAAAGCGGACGACGTTCCAGTTGACGAACGTGACGGCGAAGTCGAGGAGCGGGAGGAACGCCGCGGCGACGGTCAGGGCGAGCCAGCCGAGGTCGGCCCCGCCCGCGTCGGCGACGAGGACGGCCGCGAGCAGGCCCAGCGCCGTCACGAGGCCGATGCTGCCGAGGTAGACGACCGTCGGGTGCCGCTCGGCGAACCACAGGAGCCGGCGCCCGAGGCCGGCGTGGTAGCCGGCCGCCTTGCCGAGCGTCCGCGCGCCGCGCCCGACGAGCCAGTGCCCGACGTGCTCGGGGGCGGGGGCCCACGTCCCGACCTCCTTGCCGGGGGGCCCGTCGCCCTCGGCGGCCTGCCGGGCCAGGGCGACCGCCCGCTCGGCCACGCCGAACTCGGTCTCGGGCGAGCGCCGCGCGATCCGCTCGACGACGTGGCGGTACGAGTCCCGCGTGGCCTCGTCCATCCGGGCGTAGACGCCGGCCGGGTCCTCCCGGAGCGTCCGCTCGACGGCCGAGAGGCCCTCGACGACGGCGGTCCAGTCGGCCGAGGCGGCGGCGCGGAGGGCGAGGACGGCGTTCGCGATCGAGCCCTGCCACTGGGTCTCGCGCTGCGTCTCGATCCGCTCGACGTCGTCGAGGGTCAGGCGGCGCGCGCGGAGCCGGTGCTCCAGCCACTCGAGGGCCGGGCCGCTCCCGCCGCGCGCCTGGAGGCCGGCCGCGAGGGCGAGCGCGAACGGGCCCGACAGCGGCGCCCGCTCGCGCGCCATCGCCGCGAGGTCGTGGACGGCCTCCGAGGGGTCGTCGCGGCCGGCGATCGTCTCGGCCCAGGCCGCGGCGGCCTCGCGGTCGGCGCGGGCCTCGCGGAGCGGGCGGGCGAGCGCGGCGACGCGCTGGGCGAGGACGACGCGGAGCAGGATCGGCAGCGCCCACAGCTCGGCGAGCGTGAGGAGCTCGACCTCCTGGTAGCCCTCGACGAACGTCCGGAGGTGGCCGGGGTCGACGGCGTTGTCGGTGTGCTCGGCGAGCGTCTCGAGGATCTCGTAGACCCGCGGGAGCCCCTGGTACGGCCCGGCCGTGAGCTTCGGGAGGAGCCTGTAGTAGGCCCGCGGGAGCGCGCTCTCGGCGTCGCGCGCCTGGTCGCGCACGAGGGGGTAGTTGTCGAGGAGCCAGTCGGCCGCCGGCGTGAGCGTCTCGCCGGCCCGCCCGGCCGCCGCGAGGGCCCGGTACGCCGAGGCCAGGTCGCCGAGGGCGTCGCGGACGAGCGGCCGCAGCGGGCGCCCGCGCGACGGGTCCGTCTCGACGGCCTGCGTCCGGGCCAGGCGGCGCGCGTGCTCGGCGAGGTGGACCGGCTTGAACAGGCTCTCGACGGTCGGTCCGGGCACGGGCGGGCGGGTGGGGAGGCGGGCCTACGCCGCCAAGCTAGCCGCGGTGCCCCCGGCGCCAAGGCCGGACTCGCCCTAGATGCCTCCAGAACCGCTTCCGGCCCCCGCCCGGACCGCCCGCCTCGGCGCCGCGGCGGGCGGGGTCAGGCGGCGTCGAGCCAGCCGCCCTCGAAGCCGCACGCGCGGAGGCCCTCGGTCAGCCGACCGCAGCGCTTCATGAGGTCCCATACGAGCTCCGACCGGTGGTTCTCGACGGCGAGCACGATGGGGCCTTGGTCGAGCGCGAAGTAGTGCTCGCAGACCCACCCGAGCGGGCCGTCGCCGTCGGGGAACGTCGGGTTGTAGGCGGCCTCGAAGCCGAACGTGTCGCCGGTGCCGCCGTGCGTGGCGGCGAGCCCGTGGAGGCACGCCAGCACCACGTCCGGCGCGAACGGGAGGCTGGCGAGCGCGGCCCACGGCGCGAGCGTCCCGTCGTCCGGTCCGAAGGGAACGCCGCGCGCGCGGTAGCCCCAGAACCGCCGTTCCTCGCCGCCGACGGTCACGACCGCGTCGCCCGGCCCGTCGCTGGCGGTGATGCCCCACGCCGTCGGGCCGTAGCCGGCGAAGCCGCGCGGGTTGCGGGTCGCGTACTCGCGCTGGATGAGCGTCGCGCGGCGGCTGTTCTCGAAGTAGTCCAGCGGCTCGCCGAGGTCGGCCGAGCGGCGGCGCATGGCCGCGTCGCGGATCCCGCGGAAGTCGATCCAGAGGTGCGAGAACTGGTGGATGAAGAGCGGGCCGGCGTACAGGACCTCGTGGCCGTAGATCTTCTTCCAGCGGTACGGCCGCGTCGAGGCCTCGAACGACGACCGGGGGACGGGGTGCGTCGGCGAGCCGGCGGCGAGGGCGTAGAGCAGGAGCGCCTCGGTGTAGCCCTCCCAGCGGTAGCGGAGGAACCCCTTCTCGGGCGTCCACCCCATCGTGACCGTCTCGCCGCCGTCGCGGGCCCAGTCCCACTCGACGCGCTCGTAGATCCGGTGCGCGCCGCCGCGGACCTCGGCCTCTACGGGGTCGTCGCCGTCGAAGTAGGCGGCGGCGCACAGGAGGCCGGCCACGAGGAGCGCCGTGTCGATGGTCGACAGCTCGCAGCCGTTGAACCGGCGGCCCTGCTCCATGTCGAGAAAGTGGTAGAAGAAGCCGCGGTGGCCGACGCCGTCCGCGGCCCCGTCCTGCGGCGCGTCGCGGAAGAACCGGACGGTCGAGAGGGCCACGCCGCGGGCGGCGGCGCGCGACACCCACCCGCGCTCGACGGCGACGGGCAGCGCCGCCAGCCCGAACCCGACCGCCGCGATCGACGCCGGGCTCCCCGGCGACGTGTTGTCGACGACGAGCCCGTTCGACCAGTTCGTGGTCCGGGCGAAGTAGTCGAACGCCGCGCGGTGGACGGCGGCGAGGAGGTCGGCGGTGGGGGCGGGGATCGGGTCCGTCATGGGGCGGCCCCGAACGGCCGCGCGCGCGCCGGGGGTCCGCGCCCAGAGCGGCGTCGGGGTCCGCCGGAGACCGGGGCGCGCAAACCCTCCGCCGTCACGCGGAGTACGAGGGTCGCGGCTCGTCGTGTACCCGCCCCGCTCCGCCCATGCGCCTCGCCCTCGGCCTCCTCCTCGTCCTGTCCGCCGGCTGCGTGTCGTCCACGGAGCCGCTCCTCCCCGCGGCCGGCGTCACGGCGGAGGTGTTCGAGCGCGAGTTCGAGGCGCTCGGCTACGACGTC
>CAXRFJ010000107.1:0-4656 GCA_964229475.1 Rubrivirga sp. | reverse complement strand
GGCCGTCGTCGCGACCCAGAGCGCACCGTCGGGCGTCGTCGCGAGCGCGACCACGCGGAGGCCGTCGTAGCCCGGCGTCGTGGCCGGGTCGAAGACCGTGAACCGGTGGCCGTCGAAGCGGGCGAGGCCCTGGAGCGTCCCGACCCAGAGGTAGCCGTCGTCGGTCTGGGCGAGGCCGTAGACCGAGTTCTGGGGGAGCCCCTCGTCCATCGTCCAGGCGCGGTGCGTGAACGGCCCCGGCGGCTCGGCCGGCTGGGCCCCGGCGGCGGCCGCCAGCAGCGCGAGGGCGAGCAGGAGGGGACGCGGGCGCACCGGAGGAGGGGAGGGGCCTCAGGATAGAGCGCCGCGCCGGAACGCCCGCCGGGCTACTCCCGCCCGACCCTGCCCACCAGGAGCCGCTCGCCGTCGGTCCACCGGACCCAGCCCGCGGGCGGGATCCGGTCGGCCAGGCCGAGGGTCGAGACCTGGAGCCACGCGCCGCGGACGGCGAGCGGGCGGAGCCGCCAGCCCGGGGCGGTCGTCGCCAGGACCGGCGCGTCGTCGGCGGGGCGTTCGCGGAGCGGGGTCGCGTCCGGGTCGGGGAGCGTCACGAGCGACTGGAGCAGGACGTCGGGCCAGGCGACGACCTCCACGCGGTCGCGGCGGAGCCAGACCGTCCGCCCGTCGGCCCGGTGGGCGACGGCCTCGACCCACTCGGGCGTGAGGGTGCGGACGCGGAAGGCGAGGTGGCCGCGCGCGGTGTCGAGGACCTCGGGGAGCAGCCACGGCGGCGCGGTCGCGAGCGACGCGCGGCCCCGCCCGGGCGTGAACGTCACGCTGTCCGTCGCCGTCGCGCCCTCGCCCGCGACGCCGCTCGGCGGCCCGGCGTGGGAATAGAACCGGAGCGGCGGCGGCGCGTCGGTCACCCGGACGACGGCGAGGCCGAGGCCGAGCGGGGCGGCCGGGTCCGCCTCGGGCAGCCCGTGCTGGGCGCCGGCGGGCACGGCGAGGAGGGCCGCCAGCGCGACGAGGGGGCCTCTCACAGCCGCTTGAAGACGACGCGGCGGTTGGCCGCCATCCCCTCCGGCGTGTCGTTCGAGGCCGCCGGCCGGCTCTCGCCGAAGCCGACCGTCGTCAGCCGCCCGCCGTCGATGCCGGCCGCGACGAGGTAGGCCCGGACGGCCGCCGCGCGGCGCTCGCTGAGGTCCTGGTTCGACGCGTCCGACCCGTCGGAGTCGGTGTGGCCCTGGATCTCGACGCGGAGCCCGGGGTGGCCGTCCATCATCTCGACGACCTGCGCGAGGTAGCTGCCGGACTCGGGCCGGATCGTGGCGCTGCCCGAGTCGAACCGGATGGCCGTGGTCGAGAGCTCGCCGTCGGCCGCGAGGTCGTCGTAGAGCGACCGCGCGCCGCCCTCGGCGATCCGGAGGTCGTCGAGGTAGAGGCTGTGGCGGTACACGGTCATGAACACGTGGAGCGCGTCGGCGCGGGGGAACTCCCAGCGCGGCACGTTCGCCTTGCGGACGCCGTTGACGTACAGCTTGCAGTAGGCGCCGTCGCACCCGAGCGCGTACTGGCCCCACTCGTTCGCGCCGTACCCGCTCCCCGTCGACTCGTTGACGCCCGGCCAGAACAGGCCGACGGAGCGGGTCCCGGCCTGGAGCTGCGTCGGCGGCGGGTAGGTGCACCGGGCGTCGGGCGTGTCGTCGGAGCCGTCGGAGAAGACGTCGATCCCGTCGCGGAGCTGGGGGTCGGTGGTCATCGCGCGGAACTCGAGGGTGAACCGCTCCGGGAGCGTCTCGGGCAGCTCGATCGTGAAGCACCCGTTGCCGCCGCGCGTCTCGCTCTCGCCGACGCGCAGGACCCGGTTCGCCCGCTCGCCCTCGCCGAGCTGGACGACGTCGAGGTTGCCGGCGATGTAGCCGAGCCGCGAGGGGAAGTTGCCGACGCGCGTCTCCTCGAAGTCGTGGACGAACAGGACGCGCTCACCGGGGACGAACTCGTAGTTGGCCCACACGGCGCCGGGGTCGGCCGCCGAGGCCCCGCCGCCGGGGCTCCCGGCCGACCCGCCCGGCGACGCGCCCGAGGCGGGCCCACCCGCGCCGCCGGCGGCCCCGCCGGCCGGGTAGCCCGAGACGGGCGCGCCGTCCGCGTCGACCACGACCGGCTCCTGGCCCTGCGCCCGGGCGTCCTCGATGCACGCCGGGTCGGTCACGACGCACACGATGGCGCCCTCGGCGAGGTCGAGCGTCCGCCGCGCGACGTCGACGGCCCGGCGCTCGACGCGGGCGTCGACGTCGCGCGTGACGCGGTCCGTGACGCGGTCGGCGATGGCGCCGGGCGAGCAGGCCGCCAGCGACAGGGCGAGGACGGTGAGGGCGAGCGGGCGGAGCGGCATGGCGGAGGGCGTGAGCGTGTCGCCGACGCTAGGGGAGCGGGCCGGGTCGCCGCGTCACCCGATGATGTGATTCCCGCGTCGGGGGCTCCGCCTCCATGGTTAGGCCGTATGGCCGATGTTGAGGGGGCCCAGCCGCCGGACCCATGCGCCTCGCCTTCGTGCTCCTCGCCGCTGCCGCCGCCTCGTCCGCCTCGGCGAGTCCCGTGCCCGAGGCCGCCCCGCTCCTCTCGCACCGGACCGGCGACCTCGCGCTCGAGATCACGGACGTCCGGTTCCACGCCTCGCGGAGCGACTCCGACGTCGAGATCTTCAGCCCCGGTGCGTTCCTCACCGCCCTCGAGTTCGCCTCCTACGAGGGCCGGATCAAGAACCTCAACACGACCGGCGGCGGGCCGCTGCCCATCACGGAGGTCGTGTTCGACTCGTCGCTCGAGCTGACGGGCACCATCTTCGTCCGCTACCTCGAGGCCATCGTCACGACGGAGGGCCCGCAGATCGTGATCGACCCGTGTCCGGAGTTCGCGGCCGGCGACGAGGGCGGGTGCGGGTTCACGATCACCATCGGCGACATGGCGCCGAATCAGACGATCGACTTCGCGTTCACGCTCAAGGGCATCTCGCCGGGTGAGGGGACCCTCACTTTCACGCTGTCGCAGGCCGAGTTCGACCCGGACCCGTCGAACAACACGATCGAGTTCCCGGTCGTCGTCACCGAGGCCCCGTCGATCAGCGGCCAGAAGTGGCTCGACCTCGACGGCGACGGCGCCCGCGACGACGGCGAGCTCCCGGTCGACGGCGTCCCGGTCCAGCTCCTCGACGCGACGGGCGCGGTCGTCGCCGAGACCGTGACGGGCCCGTACGACGCCGACGGCAGCGGCGACGTGGACCCGCTCGCCGAGCGCGGGATCTACCGGTTCGCGCTGCCCGCGGCGCCGGGGGCCTACTCGGTCGCCGAGCCCGTGCCCGCTGGCTGGGCGGCGATCCCGGCCGGCGGCGTCCACGAGGTCGACGTGGGCGAGACGGCCATCGACGGGCTCGACTTCTACAACCGCCCGCCGCCCGACCTGGACCTCGACTTCGGCGACGCGCCGGACTCGTACCTCACGCTCTGGCCGGCCGGGCCGAGCCACGTCGTGTTCCTCGGCCAGATCCTCCTCGGCGCCGAGGTCGACGTCGAGGACGACGGCGTCCCGACGCCCGACGCCTCGGGCGACGACCTGTTCATCCCCCCGATCGACCAGGTCGACGACGAGGACGGGCTCGTCGGGATCTCGTTCGGCGACGGCGGCCAGGGCCAGCTCACCGTGCGGACGACCGCGGCCGGCGTGCTCGACGCGTGGTTCGACTTCGACGGCGACGGCACCTTCCTCGCCCCGCCGTTCGCGGCGGACGACGACCACATCGTCGTGGCCGAGCCGATCCCGGCCGCGGGCGAGCACACGGTCGCCTTCGACGTGCCGAGCGGCGGGCGCCGCGCGGGGCCGCTCCGGCTCCGGTTCCACGACGTGCCCGGCGGGCTCGGCGTGGGCGGGCTGGCCTGGAACGGCGAGGTCGAGGACCACCTCGTCAACGGGCTCGACCTCGGCGACGCCAACCAGGACCCGCTCGAGATCATCCCTGGGATGCCGTTCGGCTACCCCGTCCGGATCTCCGCCGACGGCGCGCGCCACCTCGTCGACGACCTCGTCAAGCTGGGCGAGCGGGTGGACGCCGAGACCGACCTCAACGTGGCGCTGGCGGCCGAGACCGGCCTCGCCTCGAACACGGCCACCGGCGACGACAACGACCCCGACGACAACCAGAACGACGGCCCGCGCGACGACGAGGACGGCGTGGCCTTCGGCGAGGGGTTCGTCCCGTTCACGATCCAGCTTCCCGTCGGGACGCCGGAGCCGTCGGCGCCGAACCCGCTCACGCGCTATGGCCTCGTGGCCGGCACGACCGGCACGCTCACGTTCTTCCCCAACGTCGACGGCGGCCTCGACGCGTGGGTCGACTGGAACCGCGACGGCGACTGGGACGACGACGGCGAGCACGTCTTCGCCAACGAGCGGATGGGCCCGTCCACCCCGCCGCCGACGCGGGACCTCGCGGCGCCCCCGAACGCGTCGGTCGGCTACACGCACGCCCGGTTCCGGTTCAGCCGCAACGGCGCGCTCAACGCGACCGGCGTCGCGCCCGACGGCGAGGTCGAGGACTAGCTCCTGGCCGTCGTCCCGCCGCTCGACTACGGCGTCGCGCCGGCCCCGTACCCCTCGGCGTTCGCCGACGGCGGCCCC
>CAXRFJ010000106.1:0-7693 GCA_964229475.1 Rubrivirga sp. | reverse complement strand
CGAGGCGGACGGGACCGCTCCTCGACGACGTCGGCGTCCTCGGGGGCCGACTCGTCGGCCTGCGCCATCTCCTCCCGCGTGTAGACGCCCGAGAGCTCGGCCGGGAACGCCTTCCGGAGCGCGAGGCTCTCGGCGCACTTGGCCAGCATCGTGTGGGGCATCTTCGCCCAGAGCCCCGAGAGCTCGTCGTTCCGCTTCCGCTGGGCGTACTCGTCGAACCGGGCCGTCGCCGTGAACTCGGCCCGCTCGCCGGCGACCTTCCGGTAGACCGTGATCCGGGCCCACGACGGGTGGCCGTCCGGGCGGTCCGGGCCGTACTCGACGTCGGTCGTCCCGACGTGCTGGCCCGTCCGGGACGCGATGAGGCGGTAGCCGTCGATCCCGGTCTGGATCGTCATCTTCGGCTCCTTCTGCCGCGTCTGCGGGTTCCACGTCTCGCGGACGATCGCGTAGATCTGGCGCTGGAACGGGTTCAGGCCCGTGGCGCGGCAGACCTCGAGGAACAGGGCGAGCTCGTCGTCGGACGTCCCCTCGGCGACGGTCCGCTTGATGAGGTCGATCTGCTCGCGCGAGAACGCGGGCGGGAGCGTGGCCGGGGTCGGGGCGGCGTCGCCCGTGGGACCGTTGCCGGTCCCCGGGACGCGCTGGAGGGCCGTGTCAGACATGGCGGCGGGGGGCTCGGGGCTGGCGGTCGGTGACGAACCCGTGGAACCAGCCCCACTTGGCTGCCTGGGCCACGTCGGCGGCGACCTTCTCGGTCGGGTACCGGCGCTCGCCCTGGCGGAGGACGGTGTAGGAGGCCCGGTCGAGCTGGCGGGCGACGTCGACGGCCTCGCCGTCGATCGCGAGGTGGGCGACCTCGTAGCCGTCGCCGGCCTCGACGACCTGGAGGATGGGCGGCTGTCCGTTCACGGGGCTCCCCCCGCCTCGGCGATCGCGTAGACGAGGAGGGCGACGGCCAGCGCGGCGCAGAGGGCGAGGCCGGCCGCGATCCACACGGCGTCGGCCCGGCGCTCCTCGGGCGTGAGGAGGACGCGGGAGCCGAGGAGCTCGGCCTCGAGCTCGATCCGCTCGGGCCACGTGTGGCGGACGTAGCCCTCGAACGTGATCCGGCGCTTGGCCTCGGGGGCGATCTGGCAGAGGGCCTGCCAGCGGTCGCCGAGCCGGTCGAGCTCGGCGAGCGTGAGGGGCTGTCGCTTACGTGTCTGGGGCATGGCTCAGGCGGCCCGGTTGGGGCGGACGATCCGGAAGGGCCGGGCGGCGCCCTCCGCCGGGGGGACGGGGCGGAGGGCGGGCCCGTCGCCGGCCGGCTCCTCCATGCCGGGCGCGGACGGGAGCTGGGGCCGGGGGACCCGGCGGGCGCGCCGAGGCGGGCGGTCGGCCTCGGCGGCCCGGCGGGCGGCCTCGACGAGCTTCCGGTCGACGGCCCGCTCGATCTCGCGGCCGACGGCGACGTGGACCTCGGCCGCGTTCCCCGGCGTGTAGCCGAGCCGGTCGGGCCCGGTGAACAGGAAGTGCGGGTGGGTCGTGACGAACCCGCCGTCGGACGGGGCCTGGCGCTCGCGGACGGACCGGGGCGTCCGGACGGCGACCGAGTAGACCGGCGTCCGGACGGGGCCGACACCGCCGACGTGGAAGAACTCCGTGTGGCGGCGGACTCGGACGACGGCGACTCCGAACGGGGTCGGGACCTCGGAGAGCGTCTCGGACTCGTACCCCTCCGGGGGGCTAGAGGACGTGATGACGACGGCCTCGAGGGCCGGAGCGCCGGGGTCGGCGCTAGATTGGGGGCGCGACGTACTGGACATGGCTGGTAAAGGCAGCTGTGGATGAAGGGCGTCGATGCGCCCCGCCAGTAGCCGCTGGCGGGGCGCTCGTTTTCTCAGGTGTTGGCCATCTCGACCCGGCGGCGGAGCTGGCGGCGGGAGGTCTCCGCGTCGTCGAGCTCGTCCTGGGCCGCCCGCTCCCCGTCGGCCGCCCGGCGGCGGCGCTCCTCGATCGCGTCGAAGGCCTCCCACGAGGCCGCGCACACCCGGTCGGGGTAGTTCTCCGACTCGGTGTAGATCTTCCGGAGCCGTCCGGCCGGGTACGAGTATCCGAGCGCGGCGAGCGCGGCGGCGATCTCGTCGTAGGTAAGCTGGAGCCGGGCCTTCCGGGCGCGACAGTCGGCGGGGGTCGGGACGGTCGAGGGTTGCATCGGCTAGGGCGGGTGCGTAGCGTCCGGGGCGTTCCCGTCGCTTTGTTCGGGTACGACCATGCTAGCGAAAGCTTGCTAGCAAGTCAAGCCCATCTTGCCACTTTTCGCCAGTGCCCTCCTTCGCCACGCAACTCCAGGCCGCGAGAGCCCGCCTCGGACTTACCCAGGAGGAGGCTGCCCAATTGGCCAACGTGCCCGTCAGGAGCTACCAGGGCTACGAGCGCGGCGAAAACGAGCCCCGCCAGGGCCGGGCCGATTCCATCCGAAAAGCCCTCGGAATCACTGGCAATACGAAGGAGCAAGATGTCGCCAGTGACACGGCGCTGGCGGCCCCGGGCGACAGAGTTGAGGGCTTGTCTGCCCCCGCCCGTCTCGTGGAATCCCTCCAACAAACCGTCTCCCTCACCCTCTACACCGACGTCTGCGCCGGAGACGGCGTCCTCGTGTTCGACGAGGCCAGCCGGATCAGCGTCGAACTCTCGCCCGCGCTCGCCTTCCACTTCCTCGGGTTCCAACCGCCCGAGGTCATGGGCGTCTCCCAGGTCGCCGGGGACTCGATGGAGCCCCTGCTCTACGACGGCGACCTCGTCCTGTACGAGCTCACGCCCGACGTGAACGGCGGCGGCGTGTTCGTCCTGAACTACGACGGCCTCGCCGCCTGCAAGCGGGTCCAGCCCCACGGCCGAGGCTACCGGCTCATCCCCGAGAACCGCCAGGCCGGGTACCTCCCCGAGGTCGTCCGGAAGACCGACGACGGGTTCGTCCACGAGAACGGGGACGAGATCGAGTTCGGCGTGGTCGGCCGCGTCCTGTTCCCGCGGCCCGAGACGCCCAGGCTCCACATCCAGCAGGTCCGCCAACTCCTGACCGACCTGTTCCGCGACGCCGCTTTTTCTGCGGCAGCCTGAAACGCAAGGGCACAGATGCTCCGCCGCGCGCACACTGCGCGCTCGACCCCACCCCGCGCGCCGACGGCTTCGGCTCCTCGCTGATGAATGTCTGAGAGCACGCCCACAGTCTTCTACGTCCGCCACCCGGGCGGAGGCACTTCCGGCCCACACTCCGCCACTTGGCTGGAGAACCGCGCGTCGAGCGGCGGAATCCAGGCAGACGACCTAGTCGCAGCGGTCCCAACGGACCGGGATCCCGTAGACAGCGACTTCAAGCCGGCTACCCCAGGCAACCTCTCCAGTCTCGTCGGGAAATCGGCCGGCACAGTAGCCACCTCACGGAGCGGTTCGTCCAACCCGCCAGGTGGATTTCTGCGCGCAGCGGGCGGCCTCATCGGAGCCCTAGGGATCGTCGCGGCATTGTTCGCCGCTGTCGTGGAGGGCCCCTATGGCTCCGCAGAATTCAACTGGGCCATCGCGTTCGCCGGCATCATCGAGGCCTTGTTCTACGGCGGGCTCCTCTGGGCCGCGGGGACCGTCGTCGGTGAGCTCTACACCATCCGCGTGGCGACAACCCGCCAGTAGCCCATCAACCCAAGCCCGCGCGCACTCGGCGCGCTCGACCCCACCCCGCACCCGGACGGCTTCCGGCTCACTCTTCCATCCGTGCTTGAAGCTGTAGGCATCGCGCTCGCCCTCGCGCTCGTCGTGTTCCTCGTCGTCGGCCTCGTCCGCCCCACGGCCCTCTCTGGTCTGCCGGGAGCCCGCCTTCTCGGAACGCCGAGGCCCTCGCGGCTGAAGATCTTCTTCGCCTACCTGATCGGCAGCGTCGCCGTCAGCCCGTTGATCTCGACGGCTCCCGAGCGAGAGCGGCACTCGGTCCCGCCTTCCGTTCAGGCCGCCTCGCTCGCAGCCGACTCCGCCCGGAACGCCGAGGCCGCTCCGGACCCGATCCTGGAGTCGATGGGCCAGGAAGCCCGCGACGCTTTCGACACCCGGTTCTACACGGCCTCCCAACTCGACAGCGCATCGACGCCGATCGAGGTCCCCGACGCCGAGCTGTGGCGAGAGGCGACCCTCGGCTGGTTGCGGGCGTGGCAACGGCGTGACTGGGGCGGGATGGCCCGCTTGGCCACGCTCACCTGGAGCGACGGCAAGGCAGACGCCGCCGACCAGATCCAGAACGACCACCAGTCCCTCCGCCTGCTCAGCGCCGAGATCATCGGGGTCGACATGCGTGAGGCCGCGGCGCGCGTGACGTACACGGCGACCTACGCCTACGACGTGTTCAGCGTGTACGACGACATGGAGCCGGCCGACGACGAGCTCTACACCGTCCGGACGGACACGGCCTCGCTCATGGTCATCGGGGAGCTCGCGCCTTACGAGCCGAGCGGGTCGAGCACGGCGCATTGGGGAGTCAACCCCATCTCGGCCCTCGACCGCCCGGGCAGTTCAGGGATCGCCACCGTCCGGCCCGATTGACTTAGCCCCATGATGACTCCAAATCTCATTCGCCGCTCCTCGGCCCGTCGCCTGCTCGAGGCCGGCCTCCTCACGGGCGAGGAGGCCGCCAGCAAGAAGGCCGAGATCCTCGCGCGGGTCTGAGCGGACAGCCGAGTTGAACGCTACCTGCGGGGGCCACGATGACCGAGAAGATCTTCGAGATGCTGGCGAGCGCTATCGGGCCGGTCTGGGCCGCGCTCGTGGGGAGACACGCCAACGCGATCGCGGCCGACAGAGCGCGCCAGCTGGGCGAAGCGAACGCCGACGCCATGCTCTCGACCGTCGAGGCGGTCGCGAAGGCGAACCAGATCGAGGGGGTCCGGGCCGAGTACGCGAACGGGCAACTCAGCGTATACCCAGCAGCTTCGGCCGGCCCCCTTACCCTCGATGAAGTGCGCGCGTTGCCGGTGGAGGAGCACACCAAACTGGCCCTCGCAGAGGAAGTCATTCGCAAGGGCGTGCGGGAGCTGGAGAACCTTGGGGCCATCGCGGAGGAGGCGAGCCGGCTGATCGAGGAGCGGGCCTCCGAGGGTGTCTCCATCTCGGAAGAACCGATCGGCGCACGCTTCAGCGGCGCGTTTACCCGGCTCGCTAAAGAGGCACCGGACGAGGAGGCGAGGACGATGTGGGCCCGCGTGCTCGCAGGGGAGACCGAGCGGCCCGGGTCGTTCTCGACCAAGACGCTGGCCGTGCTGGACACCCTCCCGCGGCACGTCGCCAGGACGTTCGAGAAGTTCGCGAAGCGCCGGATCGACTTGCTCCTCCACGTGCTCAGAGAGCAGATCATGGGCAAACCGATGGGGACCCCTTTCTGCGTCCCCGACGGAACGAAGGGCGAAGCGAAGGTCGCCGAGCACGGAGAGTACATCCTGATGTACGAGTACGGCTTGGTATCGCCGACCACGTCTCAGACCCGGTTCGACCCGAACGCCTCTGCAATAGAGAACGTGGCGCGGGGCTACGTTGTGGGGTCGGCCGCAGTCGTACCCGAGGAGGTCGCTCGCGACCCCCGTGTGACGTTCCAGTCGTTCACGACAGTCGGCGCGGAAATCGCAGCGATCATCCCGGCCGAGACCCACGAGCCGACGATCGCGTACCTCACCTCGAAGCTGAGGGGAGCGAAGGCGACGTACGCCATCCTGGACGGGTTCGAGCTGACCCCGAGGATCGTCGGTGGTCAGCTCTCGTATTCTGTCTCCGGAAACGAGCGAGAGCGGCCGCAAGATGCCCCGAAGTGACCCCTGGGTTCACATTGAGAACGTCGCGACGCTCACCGCGGCGTGCTTCCTGTGCTGGCTGTTCGATTCGCCGTGGGGCTCCCTCGTCCTCCTCAACCTCGCCGTCACACAAAGGCGAGGCGACGATGTGACCGAGCCGAGGCCGGGGCAACTCTAGCGGCCCTCCGTTTCCGACCGGTCGGAAACGACCGTTGCTGCCCAACGGCTTGGCGGCGTAGGCTCCGGGACCCCCAGACGCCTCGTTGCTCGCTCCTTCTTCCCTCTCCGCCCTCGGACTCCGTGTCAGGCCGGCCTTCGGCCTCGACGTGTCCACGGTCACACCCGCCGAGGCCGCGTGACCGGCCTCCGCTCCGACGCCGCCCGCTACCGCCCGACCGGCGGGCCGGTCCTCGACGTCCCGGACTGGTTCCCCGACTGGTTCGACGAGCACGTCCCGCACCCCGACGGCACGGGCTTCCGCCCGCTCGACCTCGCCGAGGTCCTCGGGCTGGGCAAGGACGTCGTGTACCGGGCGCTCCACGACGGCCGGCTCGAGGGGATGCGCGTCTCGAACAAGGGGTGGCTCGTCCCGCGCGAGGCCGTCCGGCTCTGGCTCGTCGAGGCCAACACGCTCAACCTCGGTTGAGCCCCAGGCCCCGCTCGGACGGCGACCCGCCGTTACAGGGACAGCTTGAACGCCTTGTTCCCGATCCCAATCCCGATCCACGGCCGGCCGCTGTAGTTCCAGCGCGGGCTCGAGTAGTCGACCCCGCCGAAGAGGCCGAACTCGAAGTCGTTGTAGCCCCCCATGAGCCCGGCCCCGACGGTCACGACCCCGAGCGTCTTGTCGCCCGTGAGCGGGACGGGGTCGGCCGACGTCGTGGCCGCGTTGGCCGTGACGGTCGAGAGCCCGAGGATCGGCGTGAGGATCCAGCCGTACCGCTCCATCTCGTTCTTGCTGTGGGTCCGGTACTGGTACCGGACGAGCCCCTCAGACCAGCCGAGGTAGACGTTCGCGTTGAGCGACGTGCTCACCCGTGAGTCGAACTCGACCCCGCCCTCCGATCCCCCGCGGGTCAAGCGGATGGGGACGGTGACCGCCCCGAGTGCCAGCCCCTCGTACGGGAACCGGACGGTCTGGCGGTTCTCCAACTCGAAGTAGTAGTTCGTCTTGCGGACATCGGCGAGCCCGAGCCGGACGGCGTTCCCGGTCTCGGGGTCGGTGTAGGTCAGCGGCGACGTGGGCATCCAGAAGTTGACGTGGAGCCGGGCCGGGTTGCTCGCGTCGGGGTACACGTTGGCGAGTTGGCCCGGAACGACGAGCGCGTCGGTGCCGGCCCGAGCGGAGAGCGCGGCGGACGTCAACCTGTCCTCGTAGCGCACGGTCTCGAGCCCAGCGCCGACCCGGACCCTCGTCTCCCGCTCGACCTCCGTCCCGGCGGGCAGCGAGCTCTGCCCCCCCCGGTTCCACTGGAGCCTGATCGTCTCCCCGGGGAACTGCCCGACCGGCCCGAGCTGGATGGTCGGGTCGACCTTGACTTTGTAGTTCACGAATCGCGGCTGGGAGATGGCTACCCCCGACGACGCGATGCTGGACAAAACGAGACAAGCGGACAGAACAATAGCATTGCGCATGGAAATGCGGGCGGGTGAGCAACAGAGAATAGTGCAGAACAGGGGAACGCCGACCTGCCCGCCCCCGGACCTCGGCCCTCCCGGTTCGGGATGTTCGCAGGGCCCCGGGCGCCGGGCGGGATGTTGGCCACCGCTCCTGCCTGCCCCAGCGCGCCCCGCCGCGACCGCCCTTGCCCCGCGTCCTCCTAGCCTACGCCGGCCAGCACCACAACGGCCACACGCTGACCGACGCCGACCTCGCCGAGGCG
>CAXRFJ010000105.1:0-2991 GCA_964229475.1 Rubrivirga sp. | reverse complement strand
CCTCGACGCGGGCCTTCTTCTCCTTCATCTCCGGCTCCGTGGCGGCGCCGATCTTGAGGACGGCCACGCCGCCGGACAGCTTGGCGAGCCGCTCCTGGAGCTTCTCGCGGTCGTAGTCCGAGGTCGTCGTCTCGATCTGGGCCTTGATCTGGTTGATCCGGGCCGTGATCTGCTCCTGGGCGCCGGCGCCGTCGACGAGCGTCGTGTTGTCCTTCGTGATGACGACGCGCTGGGCCTTGCCGAGCGTGTCGAGCGTCGCGTTCTCGAGCTTGAAGCCCTTCTCCTCGGACAGGACCGTGCCGCCGGTGAGGACGGCGATGTCCTCCAGCATGGCCTTGCGGCGGTCGCCGAAGCCCGGGGCCTTGACGGCCGCCACGCGCAGCGTGCCGCGGAGCTTGTTCACGACGAGCGTGGCGAGGGCCTCGCCGTCGATGTCCTCCGCGATGAGGAGGAGCGGCTTCGACATCTGGGCGACCTTCTCGAGGACCGGGAGGAGGTCCTTCATCGCCGAGATCTTCTTGTCGTGGACGAGCACGAGGGCGTCCTCGAGGACGACCTCCATGTTGTCCGGGTCCGTCACGAAGTACGGCGAGAGGTAGCCGCGGTCGAACTGCATGCCCTCGACCGTGTCGAGCGACGTGTCCGTGCCCTTGGCCTCCTCGACCGTGATGACGCCGTCCTTGCCGACCTTCTCCATCGCCTCCGCGATGAGGTCGCCGATCTCGTTGTCGTTGTTGGCCGAGATGGCGCCGACCTGGGCGACGGCCTTGTCGATGCCGCGCTTGAGGTCCATCGGGTTGGCGCCGGAGTTGACGCTCCGGAGGCCCTGGTTCATGATCGCCTGGGCGAGGACCGTGGCGGTCGTCGTGCCGTCGCCGGCGACGTCCGAGGTCTTGGAGGCGACCTCCTTGACCATCTGCGCGCCGACGTTGGCGATCTTGTCCTCGAGCTCGACCTCCTTGGCGACGGTCACGCCGTCCTTGGTCACGGTCGGGGCGCCGAACTTCTTCTCGATGATGACGTTGCGGCCCTTCGGCCCCAGCGTCACCTTCACGGCGTTGGCGAGCGCGTCGACGCCCTCCTTGAGTTGGTTCCGGGCGTCCGCGTCGAAAGTGATCTGCTTAGCCATTGTGTTTGAGTTCAGAGTGGGTGGGTTCGGAGCTCGGAGTCGATCGGGTCCGGGGCAGAGGAACTCTGAACTCCGAACCCTGACCTCCGAACTCGCTACGAGTTGACGATGCCGAGGATGTCGGACTCGCGCATGATGAGGACGTCCTCACCGTCGAGCTGGATCTCGGTGCCGGCGTACTTGCCGTAGAGGACGGTGTCGTTCTCGGAGACGGTCATGTCGACCTTGGTCCCGTTCTCGACCTTGCCCGGGCCGACGGCCAGGACGGTCCCGCGCTGGGGCTTCTCCTTGGCGGTGTCGGGGATGTAGAGGCCGCCGGCCGTCTGGGTCTCGGCGTCCTGGGGCTTGACGACGACGCGGTCGCCGAGCGGCTTGATCGAAGCTGCCATGGTGTGGTTGGAAAGGGGGAGTACAGGGGGTGCGGCGGGGCCGCGGCAGGGGGAGGTTAGCACTCTCCTCGCCAGAGTGCTAGGGGTCCAACTGGGGGATTCCCCGCAGGGTCCCGCGCGGCGCGTTAAGTCGGCGTCAAGCGTCGCGCATCCTCGGGACGCCGGGGCCGTAGGTTCGGGCCATGGCACGCCCCGCACGGCTCTCGCTCGGCTGGTCGGTCGCGCTCGGCGCGGTCGGAACGCTCGCGGTGCTGGCCGTGCTCCCGCCCCTGGTGGGCGGCGAGGCCGGGGCCCTCGTCCGCGGCGCGTTCTCGACCGTCTGCCACCAGCTCCCGGACCGGACGCCCCACCTCCACGGCGGGCCGATCGCCCTCTGCCACCGGTGTGCCGGCGTCCTCGCCGGCCTGCTGGCGGGCATCGCCGTCGCCCCGCTGGCGGGGGCGGCGCGGATCCGGTACGTCGCGCGGGCAGGCCAGTTCGGCTGGCTCGTCCTCGCCGTGCTCCCGACCGCCCTCGACTGGGCGCTCGGCGCCTCGGGCCTCTGGGCCAACACCCCCGCCTCGCGCGTCCTGACGGGCGCCCTGTTCGGGCTCGTCGCCGGCGGGATCCTCGCGGCCAACCTCCTCACGCCCCGCGTGCGGCGTCCCCTCTCACCCTCCCTCGCTTCCTGATGCCCAGCAAGACCCAATCCATCCTCCTCGGCGCGGCCATCGGCACGGTGCTCGGGCTCGTCCAGCTTTTCCTCGCCAGCAACGGCGGGACGGCCGGCCAGTACCTCTCGTCGGCCGTCTGCTGCCTCACGGCGGTGTTCGGGGCGGGCGGCGCCGTGTGGCACTACACCTCGACGCACCGGCTGACGATCCCGGCCGGGACCGGGGCGACGATGGGCTCCGCGGCCCTCGTCCTCGGGGCCGTCGTCTCCGGCGCGATCGGCTGGTTGCTCCAGCTCGTCGGCGTGGTCCCGTCGGACGAGGTGCTGCTGGAGCGGGCCCGTCAGCAGGCGCTCAAGCAGAACCCGAACCTGGAGCCGGAGCAGCTCGACCAGATCATGCAGTTCACGGAGACGATGTCGGGGCCGCTCGGGATGGTGGCCGGGATCGTCGTCATGGCGCTCCTCGGGGCGATCGTCGGCGCCATCGCCGCGTCGGTGTTCAAGAAGGGCGCCGTCGCCGACGGCCTCGACGCCGTCTAGCGCTTGGCCGACCGGTCCCCGCGGAGCCCGCCGCGGGGACCGAAGATGGTCTGGAGCACGAACGCGTCGCGCGCCGTCTGCGGGTCGTCGAGGCGGCGGCGCCAGTCGGGCGGGGCCGGCGAGCGCCGGGGCGGAGCGGGGCGGAGCGCGTGCGGGTCGTACCCCGGGTCGCCCGCGGGCGGCGGGGCCGTGAACGCGGGGGCACGCTCGAAGGCCTCCTCAGAGAACGGGTTCTCGTCCCCGAACCCGTGGGCCTCGTGGTCGACGGCGCCGGGCGCGTC
>CAXRFJ010000104.1:0-5255 GCA_964229475.1 Rubrivirga sp. | reverse complement strand
TTCGCCTCGGTCAGCCGCTCGGCCGCCTCGGGACCCACGAGCGCGACGCCGTTGAGCGCGACCTCGCCCTCGGGCGCGTCGGCGTCGAACCGCGACGGCTGGTAGATCGCGACGAACACGCTGTCGGCGCCGGCGGGCCACTCCGAGCGGACCCGGTCGCCGCGCTTGTCCCACACGTGGCGGGTCCGCACGACCTCGGCGGAGTCGCGCACGACGGCCCACTCGAAGGCGAGGCCGGGGAGGGCCTCCCACGCCGCCAGCCCGCCGGCGGACTCGGTCACGCGGAAGGCGAGGCTGTCGGCGGGGGTCTCGAGGCGGGGGCGGGACGGGTCGGAGCACCCGACGAGCAGGAGGCCGAGGCAGAGGGGGAGGAATCGCATCGAGAGACGCCGTTGGGCGGGAACGGGATGAGGAGACTGGGCTCGGGTGTCGGGCGGGGTGCCGGCCCCAACCCGGCAGGGTCCCATGTGGATGCGTGTGGAGATGTGGGCAACTTAACGCCCCGTTCATCTTGACTCCCCACAGTCTCCACGGTACCATGGGTCACTGCCTTCGGGCAGACGGCCGCACACGCGGCCACGTTCCTTGAGACAGTGCGTCATACGCTGCACGAGGGCTTCCTCGCGGAATGCCCTGCGCGCAACGGCGTCGGCCTCGGCCGACGCGGCGGGCTCGTCGCCCTCCGGCCCCTTCGGGCGGCCTCCCCAGACGGTCAGTTTCCATAGCAGACCCAGGGGCGACTTGGCGAGCCGGCCGTGCCTCGGATGATGTGCTCCGGAGTCCCCGGGACCCCTGTGAAACGGGCGACCGGACCGGAGGTGGCATCCGACCGCACCGCGCGCCCCGCCGGGCTTCGGCCCGGCCGGACGGCACCGCCCGCTTCGGCGGACGGAGGGCCGTGGGCGAGACGTCGCGACCGGGCTCCGGCCCGACGGCGACGCCCAGATTGTTCCGTACAGGAGGTGTCAGCACGAGCGACGGGACGCCCGGGGATTCGTCCCCGACGCGACCCGCCGCCCCGTGGCGGCCACCATGTCGTCGCCAGCCGAGCCCGCGGGTCACCGCGGTCCTCGGATGGTCCTCGACGGTCGCCATCGGCCGACGCACACGGGACGCCCGACCGGAGCTACGGCTCGCGGAACGGCGAACCACTCAGAGGAGCCCGAACGGGGACCCATCGCTTGCGGTGGGTCCCCGTTCACTGTTTGGGGGGCCGGCTCGGCCTCAGGCCTGCCGCGCCGGGGGCCGAGGCGGTCCGAGGTGGGGGCTCGGAACGCGGGGGGGCGCTCGCGACGTTCAGTCCGGAGCCGCCCCCCGATCTCCGTGCCCATCCCCGCCCCCGGTCGCCCCGGTCCTCCCGCCGCTCCCGCTCGATGCGGCGCCCACTCCCAGCCCGGGGCGGCCTGAGGGACACCGAGACGACTCCGACGACCCCGGCGGCGGCCGGCCGGCCGCGGCGGGGCCCCGTGCTCCGCGCCCGCCGGGCCAGCGACGGGCGGAACCGGCAGCGGGCCCGCGCGGCGGTGCCCAACTTCTTCACGTTGATGAACCTGCTGGCCGGGTTCGTCTCGTTGATCCAGACGGCCGCCGGCAACCTCGAGGCCGCTGCGTGGCTCGTGGTGCTGGCCGCGTTCTTCGACCTGCTGGACGGCCTGATGGCCCGCCTCGTCGGCGTCTCCGGCGAGTTCGGTGTCGAGCTCGACTCGCTCAGCGACGTCGTCTCGTTCGGCGTCGCGCCGAGCTTCCTGCTCTACGTGTTCGGGCTGAACCAGCTCGGCGCGATGTGGGGCGGGCTGCTGGCGAGCCTCCCGGCGCTGTTCGGGGCCGTCCGCCTCGCGCGGTTCAACTCGCTCGCCGAGGTCGGCGTGAAGACCACCGAGTTCACCGGCCTCCCGATCCCGGCCCAGGCGGGGACCGTCGTCGTGTTCATCCTCACGTTCATCGACCGGCCGTGGTTCGACGTGCTGGCGCGGCCCCAACTCTCCGTCCTCATCACCCTCGTCGTCGGCCTCTCGGCGCTCATGGTGTCGCCCGTCTCGTTCCCGGCGCTCCCCCAGCCGAACCCGGCCAACCTCCGGAACTACCGCTACCGCTTCCTGCTCTTCCTGCTGGCGATGCTGCTCGGCGTCGTGTTCCAGGAGGAGGGGCTGCTGGCCGCCGCGATCATCTACCTCGGGTGGGGCCTGGGGAGGGCGCTGATGTGGGCCGTGCGCGTGGCGACGGTCGAGGATCCGGGCACGGAGCCTCCGGCGGAGCCGTAGCTTTCGGGCCCGCCCACGCCCCGCCGATGTACACCGCCCACGTTCGCGTCACGCTCCGCCCGTCCATCCTCGACCCGCAGGGCAAGGCGATCCGCGCCGCCGTCCGCGACCTCGGGATGCCGTCCGTCGAGTCGGTCCGCACGGGGAAGTTTTTCGAGCTGAAGGTGGACGCCGAGAGCGCCGAGCTGGCCGAGGCCACCGTCCGGCAGGCGTGCGAGAAGCTCCTCGCCAACCCGGTCACGGAGGACTTCACGATCCTCGCCCTCGTCCCCGCGGAGACCGAGGCGGCCTAGGGATGCGCTGGGAGGCCCCGCGGGCGGCTGAGCCGGCGACCCCCGGGGTCGCGCCGGTCGTCGAAGAGGAGACGGACACCGCGGTCGAGACGCCGTGGCGCGTGATCCTGTACGACGACGACATCCACACCTTCGAGGAGGTCATCCTCCAGCTCATGAAGGCGACCGGCTGCACGCCCGAGCAGGGCGAGCGCCACGCCTGGACCGTCCACACGCGCGGGAAGGACTGCGTCTACCAGGGCGACTTTTTCGACTGCTTCCGCGTCCAGGGCGTCCTCCGCGAGATCCAACTCGTGACCGAGATCGAGGGCTAGCTACCGCATGAACAGGTAGCTCAGCTTGATGAGGACCGTGTCGTCGGGGAACGCGCCGAACGTGTCGCGGAACTGGCGGGGCGTCGTGACGCCGAACGGCGACGTCCGCCCGCCGGCGCCGCCGACGAGGACGTCCTCGAAGGCCTGGTCGCCGCGGGATTGGGCCCAGACGACGTAGAGCGACGAGCCCGGCCGGTACTCCCAGCGGAGGACGGCGTTGAGGTTGAAGTCCGAGAACGCGAAGTCGCGGCGGCGCGGGTAGGCGTCGAACGGGCGGAGGTCGTCGGGCCCGGCCAGGAGCCGGAAGTCGTCGAACCGGCCGCGGGCGGAGAACAGCTGGCCGTAGAGCTGGAGCGAGAGGTCGGCGCTGAAGAGGAGGTTGGCGCGCGTGGTGAGGCTGGCCGACCGCGTGTCGCGGGCGCCGAAGATGGGCCGGTAGAACCCGACCGGCGCGCCGTCGGCGCCGAGGACCGGCGCGACGCCGTCGAACAGGGCCGCGCCCGCCTCGGGCGTGAGGCCGAGGGCGACGAGCGTGGCCGGGTCGAGCTGGCCCGGGGGCGCCGCCTCGGCGCCGACCGCCAGCCCGTCGGGCGTGTCCACGAACCCCTCGTTCGTGACCCAGGCGCGGACGTCGGCGCCGGTCTCGAGGTAGCCGCCGAACGAGAGCGTCAGGCGGTCGCTCGCGATCCAGTCCACGCCGACCTCCTGCGAGTGGTTGGTCCCGCCGTCCTCGTAGACCGCGGCGCCGAGGCCGGCGGAGACCTGGAACCGCCGCCGGCTGTCGGTCCCGAAGTCGACGTTGAGCGCCGCCCCGGAGACGTTGGCGACGGGGTCGAGCCCGCGCGTCTCGCGCACGTCGTAGCCGCCGAGCCCGAACGCCTGGAACTGGGCCCCGACCTCCTGGAAGCCGAGGAGCTGGCCGCCCGTCCGCAGGGTCCCGCCGAACCCGCGGTTGGTGCCGTCGGTGTAGCGCCACTCCTGGGTGCCGAACGCGAACGACTCGAGGCGCCGGAACGGCCCGACGGGCTCGCCGCGGTTCCAGAGGACCTGCGTGCCCCCGCGGAGCGAGACGAGGTCGGCCTGGCGGAAGCGCCCGACGTCGTTGAGGGCGAACCGGTCGGAGTAGACGCGGGCGCCGAAGCCGGGCTTGACGTAGCCCTGGACCTTGTCGAGGCCGAGGTAGACGGCGTAGCCGAGGTCGGCGTCCGCGTCGTCGGCGTCGCGAGCGGTCGTGGCGGCCGTCCCCTCGAACAGCCAGTCGCGCGACTCGAACAGGCGGAAGCCCCAGTCGGCCGCGACCGCGGCGCTGCGGGGCGCCTGCGTCTCGTCCCACGACGAGAACGCGGTCGCGCCCAGGCCCACGAAGCTCTGCCGCGGCAGCTCCTGCTTGAGGCGGGCGGCGGCGTAGGCGCGCGCCGGGTCGAAGTCGACCCCCGTGGCCGCGCCGAGCGCGCCGAACGAGAGGCCGCCGTCGGTCCGCCCGGTCAGCTTCGCCGCGCCGATGATGGGGCCCGAGCCGCCGATCCGCCGCGTGTAGAGGAGCGCGCCGTCGCCCGAGGCGTAGTCGAGGTCGAAGATCTGCGTGCCCTCCAGGAAGAACGGCCGCCGCTCCGAGAAGAAGGTCTCGAAGGTCGAGAGGTTGAGCTGGGCCGGGTCCGCCTCGACCTGCCCGAAGTCCGGGTTGACGGTGACGTCGAGGATGACGTTGGAGGCCAGGCCCACCTTGAGGTCCGCGCCGACCTCGGAGCCGAGGTCATAGGCGGCGGTGCCGGGGGCGTCGGCCTCGGTCCGGTTCGTCCGCGCGAGCGAGTAGGGGAGGGCCTGGAGGATGCGCTGGGGGGCGATCTCCGCCACGCCCTCCAGCCGGGCGAAGTCCTGCAGGAAGTTGGCCTCGCGCTCGCGCGTGAGCGGGACCCAGAACGTCTGCTCCTCGAGCCGGCGGATCATCCGCACGAAGTTGACGCCCCAGGTGGCCTCGGCCCCCGTGAACCGGAGCTGGGAGTAGGGGATGGAGAGCTCGGCGGTCCAGCCCTCCGGTGTCACGCGGGTGGCCGAGGCCCAGACGGCGTCCCACGACGCGTCCTCGTTCTGCCCCGTGTTGACGGCGTCGAACTGGACGTTCGAGGCCGTTACGGCGAACTCGTAGGCCGAGCGGCCGTCGCCGTAGGCGTCGATGGCGACGAGGAAAAAGTCGCCCTGGGGGTTGTCGCGGCGGCTGAGCGTCGTCCGGATGCCGGCGGGGTCGCTGTCGTACATCGTCGCGCCGACGTAGAGGGCGTCGGGGCCGCGCAGGATGCGGACCTCGGTGCGCTGCGTGGCCGGCGCGCCCTCGGTCGGGCGGAACTGGGTGAACCCCTCGGCGACCTCGGCCGTGGCCCACGAGGCCT
>CAXRFJ010000103.1:0-6414 GCA_964229475.1 Rubrivirga sp. | reverse complement strand
GGCGGGGCGAGCAGGCGCGTGCCCTCGAACGCCTTGGCCTCGTCGATGAACAGCTGGAGGTGGGGGAACGGGATCTCGATGCCGGCGGCGCGTAGCGCCTCGAACACCTTCTCCTGGTACTCCAGCTGGACCGGCACCTCGAGCGACGGGTCCTTGAGGTGGATCCGCAGGGCCATGTCGACCGACGAGTCGCCGAGGCCGGTGACCACGGCGGCCGGCGGGTAGTCCGGGTGGAGCCGCTCGTCGCCCGCGGGCACGGCGAGGACGGCCTCGCGCGCGGCCTGCGGGCTCTCCTTGTAGGCGATCCCGAACGGGACCACGATCCGGAGCGCCCGGAGCATCGAGTGGTTGATGATCTTCTCCGAGATGACGTTGGCGTTGGGGAGGATCGCCATCTGGTTGTCGAGCGTCCGGACGCGCGTCGTGCGGAGCGTGATCTCCTCGACGGTCCCGAAGGTGTCGTGGAGCTCGATGTTGTCGCCCACCTGGAACGGCCGGTCGAGGATGATGGTCACGCCCGCGATGAGGTTCTGGACCGTGTCCTGCGCCGCGAACCCGATCGCGATGCCGGCGATGCCGAGGCCGGCCACGAACGGGGCCACGGCCACGCCGAGCTCGTCGAGCACCACGATCCCGGCGATCGACAGGATCACGACGCGGGCGAACCGGAGGATGAGCTGCTGGACCCCGGTGTCGACGCGGCTCGCGCGGCCCAGCGCCCGGTCGAGCACGCTGATGACGACGCGCAGGACCACCCAGAACAGGACCGCGAGGAGGACCGCCGGCAGGAGGTTCTCGATGGAGAACGCCAGGAGCCCGTCGGCGATGCGGCCGAACGCCTCGTCGAACCGGCCCTGGCTGACGGCCTCGGCGGCCTCGCCGAGGTCGCGGCCGAGGCGGCCCACGCCGGCCGTCGTGTCGACGAGCGCCCGCGTGGTGTCCGCCGTCGCCGTGGTGTCGACGGCCGTCGTGTCGGGCGCGAGGGAGTCCGCCGCCGCGGCGAGCGAGTCGACGAGGGCGGGCTGCCTCAGCGGGATTCGCGGCGGCGAGCGGCCTCCAGCGTGGTGGCGAGCAGCATCGCGATCGGCATCGGGCCGACGCCGCCGGGCACGGGCGTGATGGCGCCGGCGACCTCGGCGACGGCCTCGAAGTCGACGTCGCCCGTGAGCCGGTAGCCCCGCTCGCGCGTGGCGTCCTCGACCCGGTTGATCCCGACGTCGATGACCGTCGCGCCGGGCTTGACCATGTCGGCCGTGACGAACTCGGCCCGGCCGATGGCCGCGACCAGGATGTCGGCCTGGCGGGTGACCGTGGCGAGGTCGCGCGTCCGGCTGTGGCAGACGGTCACGGTGCAGTCGAGCCCGCGCCGGAGCAGCAGCGACGCCATCGGCTTGCCGACGATGTTGCTCCGCCCGAGGACCACGGCGTGGGCCCCGGCGGTCTCGACGTTCGTCCGCCGCAGGAGCTCGACGATGCCGGCCGGCGTGCACGGCTCCAGCGTCTCCTCGCCGAGCACCAGCTTCCCGACGTTCTCGGGGTGGAACCCGTCGACGTCCTTCGCCGGGTCGATGGCGCGGATGACCTTGGCCTCGTCGACGTGGTCCGGGAGCGGGAGCTGGACGAGGATCCCGTCGACGGCCGGGTCGGCGTTGAGCTCGGCCACGAGCGCGAGGAGGTCGGCCTCGGGGAGCCCCTCGGGGTGGAGGAGCGTCTCGGCGTCGATGCCGGCCGCGTCGGCCGCGCGCGCCTTGGCGCGGACGTACGACTGGCTCGCGGCGTTGTCGCCGAGCAGGACCACGCGGAGGCCGGGTCGCCGCCCGTAGGCCGCCTCGAAGGCCGCGGCGCCCTCGGCGACCTCTTCGCGGACGGCGGCGGCGACGGCCTTGCCGTCGATGAGATGGGCCATGGGGGAACCGTTGGGGGACGCCGGAAAGCTAGCGAGGGACGGCGGCCGGGGAGGGGGGAATGGGGAGTCGATCGGTCGCGCTCGGTTCGTTCCTCGCGGCACAACCGAGACCCCGCCGGCCTCGGCGCCGAGGCGGGTGGAGCTGGGAAGCGCTCGTGCGAGGCGCTCTCGTCGTGTCCTCCTTCGACTCCGCCGCTCGCTCAGGAGGACGCGGTGAGGGCTGACGCCCATCAGCCAGCGCCATGCTTCCGACTGGCGGACACGTTTGAGACCCAGCAGCTTCACCTCCGCACCTCCGCACCTCCGCACCTCCGCACCTCCGCACCTCCGCACCTCCGCACCTCCGCACCTCCGCACCTCCGCACCTCCGCACCTCCGCCCAATCAAACCTTCACGTGAGCGGTCCGGCGGGCGGGCCATCTTGCGGATCCCCCACCGGTTTTCCCATGCTCCGCGCAGCCGTCCTGGGCGCCACCGGCGCCGTCGGACAGACGTTCGTCCGCCTCCTGTCCCGCCACCCGCTCTTCGAGGTCGTCTCCCTCGTCGCCTCCGAGCGTTCCGCCGGGAAGCCGTACCGGGAGGCCGCGCGCTGGCTCCAGAGCGAGCCGCTGGACGCGCGGATCGGCGGCCTCGTGGTCGAGGGCGTCGACGCGGCGCCCGAGGCGGACGTCGTCTTCTCCGGGCTCGACGCGAGCGTGGCCGGGGACGTCGAGGCCGACTGGGCGCGGCGCGGCTACGCCGTCGTCTCGAACGCGCGCAATTACCGGATGGACCCGACGGTCCCGCTCCTCGTGCCCGAGGTCAACCCCGACCACCTCGCGCTCATCGACCGCCAGGACTGGGGCGACGCGGGCGGGTTCATCGTCACCAACCCGAACTGCTCGACGGTCGGCCTCGTGATGGCGCTCGCGCCGCTCCACGCGACCTACGGCGTCGAGGCCGCGCACGTCGTCACGATGCAGGCGCTCAGCGGGGCCGGCTACCCCGGTGTCGCCTCGCTGGACGCGCTCGGCAACGTCGTCCCGTTCATCGGCGGGGAGGAGGACAAGCTGGCGACCGAGACGAAGAAGCTCCTCGGCACGCTCGGAGGCGACGGCGTCGCGGAGGCCGACGTCACGGTCTCGGCCCAGTGCAACCGCGTGCCCGTCATGGACGGCCACCTCGAGGCCGTCTCGGTCCGCCTCGGCGGCTCGCCCAGCGCGGCCGACGTCGCCGAGACGCTCCGGAGCTGGCGGAGCCCGCTCGCGGGCCGCGGCCTCCCGACGGCCCCCGAGACGCCGCTCCTCGTGACCGACGACCCGACCGCGCCGCAGCCCCGCACGCACGTCCACCTCGGCGGCGGGATGACGGTCACGGTCGGGCGGATCCAGGACTGCGCCGTGCTCGGCGTCAAGTTCGTCGTGCTCAGCCACAACACGGTCCGCGGCGCGGCCGGCGGCGCGATCCTCAACGCCGAGCTGCTCCACGCCGAGGGCCGGATCGGCCAGCGCGCGGCCAAGGCCGCGTGAGCGTCGCGGTCCGCGAGGCCCGGCCGTCGGATCTCGCGGTGGCCCTGCCGCTCTGGGAGGCGCTCCACCGCGAGCACGAGGCGCGCGACCCGCGCTACCGCCTCTCCGACGACGCCGCGCAGCGCTGGGCTACCGACTTCCGCGACTGGGCCCGGTCCGACGGCAGCCGGAT
Source organism: Rubrivirga sp. (assembly GCA_964229475.1). GTDB lineage: Bacteria > Bacteroidota > Rhodothermia > Rhodothermales > Rubricoccaceae > Rubrivirga. The sequence continues at coordinate 2,828 of CAXRFJ010000103.1, read as the reverse complement.
CTGGCTCGCGCTCGACGCGGGCCGCCCGGTCGGCCTCCTCACGGCCCACCTCTACCAGCCCGCGCCGACGTACCGCCCGCGCCTGTTCGTCCACGTCGACGATCTGTACGTGGCGCCGGACCTCCGCGGCTCGGGCGCCGGGCGCCAGCTGCTGGACGCGGCGCGGGCGTGGGGCCGGAAATCAGGCGCCGAGCACCTCCAGGCCGGCGTGCTGGCGGCGAACGCTGCCGGCCGCGCCTTCTGGGCCCGCCAGGGCGCCGAGGACTATTCGGTGACCATCACGCTGCCGCTGGGCGACGGGTAAGGGATCGGAGAAAGGCGCGGGGCGACACGGGGACGGCTCCGGACGCTCGTACCCTTCGGATGTCGTCTGATGGAGCCAGACGCCCACTGCGACGTCCCCCTCCTGGACAGGAGGGGACAGGGGTGGTGGACCGGCCTGGCGCCCAGGCCCCCAACGAGACCACCCCCTGTCCCCCTCCTCATCGGAGGAGGGGGGACTCCTCGACTCCCCGAACCGCTTCTCATTCCCCCTCATCCCTCATGTGGAGCCGAGTCATCGGCCAGCGCCGCGCCGTCGGCGTGCTGGAGCAGGCGCTCGCGCACGACCGCGTCGCCGGCACGTACCTCTTCCACGGGCCGACCGGCTCGGGGCCGCGCGCGGCGGCGCTCGCCTTCGCTCAGGCCCTCCTGTGCGAGCGCCGAGGCCGGCCGGGCGGGCCGGAGGGCGACGCCTGCGGCACGTGCCTCGCCTGCACCAAGGCCGCCCGCCTCATCCACCCCGACCTCCACGTCTACCTCCCGTTCCCGAAGGTCTCGAAGCAGGCCGACAAGGACGACCGGCCGGACGACTACACCGAGCGCCTCGCCCGGCTGGCGGCCGAGCCCTACGCGCCCGTCGACTACCGCCAGCGGGGCGCGCTCGACGGCGACGGGCCGAGCAACAAGCAGGTCGAGCACCGGAAGCGCCCGCTCGACACGCTCCTCCGCCACGAGATGACGTTCGTGCCGGTCGAGGGCCGGCACGTCGTCGGCGTGCTGACGGACGCGGACCGGGTGCGGACGGAGGCGGCCAACTCGCTCCTCAAGCTGCTGGAGGAGCCGGGGCCGGACGTGGTCCTGATCCTCACGGCCGAGCGGGTCGAGAACGTCCTCCCGACGATCCTGTCGCGGTGCCAGCGCGTCCGATTCGACCCGCTCCCGCCGGAGACGATCGAGGAGGCGCTCGTGGCGCGGTCCGGCGTGGCGCCGGGCGAGGCCGGCGTGATCGCGCGGATGGCCGACGGCTCGTACACGCGGGCCCTCGAAGTGTGGGGCAGCGAGTCGGTGCAAGAGCAGCGGGCGCTGGCGCTCGAGTTCGTCCGGAAGGCGTACACGGGCCGGGCCGACCAGGTGGCGCCGGTCGTCGAGCGGGCGGCGAAGCTGGGCCGCGAGTCGATCAAGTCGTGGCTCGACCTCGTCGCGCTGTGGGTCCGCGACCTCGTGCTGGCGCGGGCGGCCGGCCGCGAGGCCGCGCTCGTCAACGTGGACCAGGCCGAGGCCGTCCACAAGTTCGTCGCCGCGCTCCCCGACGCCGACCTCGACGCGATGGCGGCCGTGGTCGCCGAGGCGACGGACGCCGTCGAGGCCAACGGCAACGCGAGCCTCGTCCTGACGACGCTGTCGTTCGCCCTCCGCGACGCCATGCACGGCCGCTCGGCCGGGCGGCTCCTCACGCCTTTGGACGCGGCGGTGTGAACCCGCCCGCCTCGGCGCCGAGGCGGAGTCACTCGATTTAGTGACGGGTCACTACATTTGGTGACCGGTAGCTAGGTCTGGTGACCGGCCCATCTGCATACTCACGGGTTATACGTTCCTCCTAACCTCCCGCAGATTTGAAGCGAGCTCTGATCCATCGCTACGATAATCGCCCCGACATCTTGGCTGTGAAGGAGCGCGGCTATAGTGATGTATACACAGCAGCCGGTGGAGACAACTTTGATCTCGTGGTCGTGGTGCCGACTGGAGCAGCGAAAACGGAGATCGCAGCTTATGGGAAAGCCATGAGCGGACAGTACCAACCTGATGGCGGTGAGCCTTGGCCAGGGAAACCAGATCGCTATCGGGTCCGCATTGACGTCGAGGATGTACGCTTTACGACTCGGGATGCCGTTCGCTCGGCGGTCCAAGCTGCTGGTCGGACTTGGGCGGCTCAGTGGACCGTGCTAGCGCTCGACCTTGACGAGAACATGCTGAGCGCCCCCTCTACGGACCCGGAAAGGGTACGGGAGCGCTCTCAGAGCTACGAACTTCCTCTCCCAGGAGACGAGACGGAAGAACCTGGCTACGTAGAGGGCGCTGTGAAGCAGGTCGTAGTCAATGCGTATGAGCGCAATGCCGCAGCGCGGAAGAAATGCATCGACACTTTCGGGCCGGTCTGCGTGGTCTGCGGATTTGACTTCGGTGCGGAGTACGGTAGGGTGGGGCGGGGCTTCATCCACGTCCATCATATCGTCCCGCTGCACTCAGTCGGCAAGGAGTACGTGGTTGACCCTTTGAACGACTTGCGGCCGGTCTGCCCGAATTGTCATGCGATCATTCACAAAAGAAATCCGCCCTACAGCATCGAGGAGGTACAGGAAATGATGGACAGCCAAAAGAACGTATAAACCTCAGCAGCAAGCCGACAGAGGGCGTCAGCGTTTTGGGTTCGTTCGGGCGGCGCCGCTACTTCGCCTCGGCCTGTCATCGCACCCTCAGCCCTGTACCGCTGTGCGGCCAACTGTTCATCCACTCCAGACCGGCCCGCCTAGATCGGAAGAGCACACGTCTGAACTCCAGTCACACTG
>CAXRFJ010000102.1:0-4753 GCA_964229475.1 Rubrivirga sp. | reverse complement strand
CCCTACCCGACGCTCTGCCGCTCTCGGGGCCGCGGCGCTCGCCGAGTGGACCACGCGGCGGCTGACCGGCGCCGCCCTCGCGGCCCTCGCCGACGGGTCGGCCCGCCTCGGCGCCGAGGCGGGGCACACGGTTCCGGGTCGCGGCGGCTCGGCGACGCGCCGTTCTTCGGCCCATGCGCGCGCTCCTCTGCCTCCTCGCCCTCTCGGTCTCGGCGTCGGCCCAGACGTTCACGGCCGCGCCCGGCCGGCTCCCGGCCGACCCCGGCTTCCTCATCGGGCCGGCCGTCGTCGACGTCGACGGGAACGGGCGGGTGGACCTGGTCGGGCGGGACCACCTGTTCCTCCAGCGGGCCGACGGGTTCCACGCGGTCCCGATGCCGCAGGGCTACCTCCTGGGCGTGATCGCGGGCGACGCCGACGAGGACGGGATCCAGGAACTGGTGCTGCTCGCCGGCCAGCAGCCCACGCTGGTCGCCTACGACCCGCTCCGCGACGCGCTCGGCACGCCGATGGCGCTCCCCATCCAGGCCGAGGTCCCGCTCGTCCAGGGCTCGATCTGGCTCGACGACGACCGCGACGGCCACCTCGACCTCCTCATCGGCAACGACGGGCCGCCCGACGTGCTCCTCCGGGGGACCGGCACGGGCTTCTTCACCGACGTCAGCGCGGCGGTGCTGCCGGGCGTCGCGGGCGGGACCTACGGGATGGCCGCGGCCGACATGGACAAGGACGGGGACCTCGACGTGGCGATCGGGCTGTGCCAGCCGCTCCCGGCCCCGAACCTGCTGTACCGCCGCGAGGCCACGGGCTACGTGGAGGTCGGCGGGGCGACCGGGACGGCCGACCCGCTCGCGAGCTGGGCCGTCGTGTGGCTCGACTACGACGGCGACTCGTGGCTCGACCTCTACTCGGCCAACATGGTCATGGGGTCCGGCAACCAGGGCTCGCCCAGCCGCAACACGCTGTTCCGAAACAACCGCGACGGCACGTTCACCGAGGTGGCCGCCGCGGCCGGCGTGGCGGGGCCGTCCGACGAGGACTCGTGGAGCGCCGTCGCGGCCGACTTCGACAACGACGGCCACATCGACCTCTTCGTGGGGAACGACCCCGAACGGCCCCGGCTCTACCGCAACCGCGGCGACGGGACGTTCGAGGACGTCCTCGTGGCGGCCGGCCTCGGCGACCTCGACGACCTCGGCGTGGCCGCGGGCGACATCGACGGCGACGGGTGGGTGGACCTGTTCGTCCCGCACTCGCGCTTCTCGCTCCCGACGGGCCTCCTCTACCTCAACGACGGCGGCACCAACGGCTGGCTGGCGGTCCGCCTCCGGGGCACGGCCTCGAACCCCGACGGCGTGGGCGCGCGCGTCGAGGTCACGGCCGGCGGGCGGACCCAGGTCCGCGAGATCACGGCCGGCGACGGGATGATGGCCCACAGCCACGCCCTCGAGGCCCACTTCGGGCTGGGCACCGAGACCTCGGCCGACGTCGCCATCTTCTGGCCGAGCGGCGAGGTCACGACGGTCGCGGGCGTCGCGGCGAGCCAGCGGGTCACGGTCGTCGAGGGCGAGGGGCTCAACGCGCCGCCGGGCCTGTTCTCGCTCGACGCCGTGGCGGAGGCGCCGCCGGGCCAGCCGCTCGCGCTCTCGTGGTCCGCGGCGGCCGACGCCGACGTCGTCACCTACACGCTCGCGGTCCGCCACGAGAACGGCGCCGAGCGGGCGTGGACGACGACGGCGACCCGCTTCGAGGTGCCGGCCGCCGACCTCCCGTACGAGGGCGCCTACACGTGGTCGGTCCGCGCGACGGACGGCCGCTCGGTCCGCCTCGCGGACGCGCCGGGCGCCTTCGTGGTCGGGCCGGTGGCCGGCGAGCCGGAGCCCGTGCGTCCCGCGCTGACGGTCGCGGCCGGCCCGAACCCGGCCGCCGGCCGGCTGGCGGTCCGCCTCGGCGGGCTCCGCGCCGAGGCCACGGTCGAAGTGACGGACCTCCTCGGCCGGGCCGTCGCGCGCCGCGCGGTCGCCGGCCGAGCCGACGGTGCCGCCGACGTAGACCTCGACCTGACGGGCGTCCCCGCCGGCCTCTACGTCCTCCGCGTCACGTCCGGCGCCGACCGGGCCTCGCTCCGGGTGACGGTCGCGGAGTAGGGGCGCATCGCGATCCGCCCCTTCGGACCGGCGGGCTGTCCCGAATCGCTGCCGGGGCGGGCGGGGTCAGGGCCCGACGGCGACGCCGGTCGTGCGGCGGTGCGCGAACAGGAGCGACGTCTCGATCCGCGCGACCTCGGGCCGCTCGGTGAACGCCGCCAGCGCGAGCGTCCGGAGGTGCTCGGTGTCGCGGACGGCCACGTGGACGAGGAAGTCGCTCGCGCCCGTCGTGTGGAACACCTGGACGACCTCCGGCAGCGCGAGCGCGTGGGCCTCGAACGCCTCGACGACCGGCCGCGCGTGCCGCTGGAGGCGGACGGCCACGAGCGCCTGGAGCCCGGCCCCGACCGCCTCGGCCGAGACCTCGGCGTGGTAGCCCACGAGGACGCCGTCGGCCTCCAGCCGGCGCGTCCGCTCGAGCGCCGTCGAGGGCGCGACGCCGACGGCCGCGGCGACCTCCTTGTTGGACGTCCGCGCATTCTTCTGCAGGACGGCGACGATGGCGCGGTCCGTTCGGTCGAGGGGGCGCATACGGGCGGCTGGCCGAATCCTGTTCGGCCATCTTGTGACAGGGCGGCGATTCCCCTACGATACGGCCACGCCACCGCACGATCGACCGATGGAGCTCCGCCCCGACCTCGCCACCCGCGCCGTCCACGCCGGCCGCCAGGACCTCGCCGGCCTCGGCGTCCACGCCCTCCCCATCGACCTCTCGTCGACCTACCCGTTCACGGACCTCGACGGGGCGACGGCCAGCCTCGACGCGCTCGTGGCCGGCGACAAGAGCGCGCCGAACCCGGTCTACGCACGGCTCCACAACCCGACCGTCGCCCGGTTCGAGGACGGCCTCGCGGAGCTCGAGGGCACCGACGCCGCCGTCGCGTTCGCCTCCGGCATGGCCGCGCTCACGGCCGTCGTCCTCGCGGCGCGCGCCGACGGGGGGCACATCGTCGCGACGCGCCCGATCTACGGGACGACCGACCACCTCCTCACGTGCGAGTTGCTGGGCATGGAGGTCACCTGGACCACGCCCGACGGCGTGGCCGACGCGCTCCGGCCCGACACCGCCCTCGTGATCACCGAGACGCCGGCCAACCCGACGCTCGCCCTCGTCGACGTCGAGTACGTCGTGGCCCAGGCGGGCGACGTGCCGGTCCTCGTCGACTCGACGTTCGCGACGCCCGTGCTCCAGCGGCCGGCGGCGTGGGGCGCCGCGCTCGTGATGCACTCGGCCACCAAGTTCCTCGGCGGCCACGGCGACGTGGTGGCCGGCGTCGTCGCGTGCGGCGAGGGCTGGGCGCGGCGGCTCCGGCAGGTCCGCGTGGCGACGGGCGCCCTCCTCCACCCGCTCGCGGGCTACCTCCTCCACCGTGGGCTCCAGACGCTCCCGCTCCGCGTCGAGCGCGCGCAGGCGACGGCGGCGACGCTCGCGGCGCGGCTCCTCGACCACGACGCCGTCGACGCGGTCCACTACCCCGGCCTCGCCGCCTGCGACCCGACGCGGCTCGTCGGCCGGCAGATGGACGGGCCGGGGACGATGCTGGCCTTCGAGGTCGCGGGCGGCTACGAGGCGGCCCGCGCCGTCTGCGAGGGCGTCTCGCTCCTGACGCCGGCCGTCAGCCTCGGCTCCGTCGACACGCTCATCCAGCACCCGGCCGGGCTCACGCACCGCGTGCTGAGCGACGACGCTCGCGCCGAGGGCGGCATCGCGCCGGGCCTCCTCCGCCTGTCCGTCGGGCTCGAGGGCGCCGACGACCTCTGGGCCGACCTCGCCGGCGCCCTCGCGGCCATCGAGCAACCCGCCGTCGCGGGCTAGCTCGCTGACGGCGTCGACCTCCGGTTCGGCATCGAGGCGGGCGGGGTCAGGGCAGACGGAGTCGGCGGACGACCGGGCCGGGCGCGCTCTGCACGACGAGCACGCCGCCGTCGACGACGCGCGCGGCGACGACCCAGCCGAACCGGGCCTCGGGGCCCGCGCCGTCGGCCGTGCCCGGGAAGCCGGAGCCGGCGAGCGTGACGGCGCCCTCCGGCCCGGCGCGGACGAACACGGCGGCGTTGCCCGTGCGCGACATGAGGCCGCCGTTCGGGTACATCTGCCCGATCACGTCGTAGACCACCGAGAGCGGCCGGCCCTCGGCGTCGACGGCCAGGACGTCGCCGCGGCTGGGGTCGAGCGGGACCCCGTCGCCGGTCGGCGCGAGCGTGGCGAGGTCGACGGGCACCATCCGGTCCGCGGCCTCGACCCAGGCCTGGCCGCCGGGGGCCACGAGCACGTCCGGGTCCTCCAGGGCCTCCGAGGCCGGGAAGGTCGGGCCGGCCTCGGCCTGCCAGCCGGCGCCGTCGCGGCGGAGGCGGAGCAGCCGGAGGGTGTGCGGCCCGATACCGTCGAGGTCCTCGCCGAGGAGGTCGCCCGAGAGGACGAGCGCGAGGAGGTCGCCCTCCCCGAGCACGGCCGCGCTGACGACGCCGGGGTACGCCCCGGCCTCCAGCGCCGGCATCGGGACCGCGGCGCCGTCGACCTCGAGCGTGGTCCGGACCTCGAGGTCGTCGGGCGTGTACGGGGCCTCGGCGCGCGCCGTGTCGAGGACGGCCTCGGTCACCATCCG
>CAXRFJ010000101.1:0-2907 GCA_964229475.1 Rubrivirga sp. | reverse complement strand
TCGCCCGCGCCGGGGCCCGGGTCGGGCGCGGCGCAGGCGGCGAGCAGCAGGAGGAGCGGGAGAACCCGCATGGGCTAGTCGGCGGGGTAGAGGAGGGGCCAGGCGTCGGGCGGCGGGAGGTCGTCGGGGACCTCGCCGCAGTCGCGCTCGCGGACCTCGCGGACCGCGGCCGAGTCGGGCGCGACGAGGTCGTAGCGCGTGAGCCGGCCGCAGTCGCCGATCCCGCGGGCCAGGGCGAGCGTCGTGAACGAGCCCTCGGCGATGTCGGCCCAGTCGGGCGTCGCGAACGCCCCGTCGGCGACCTCCATCGGCCGGCCGTCCATCCCCACGGCCGGGGCGCGGACGACGTCCGCCCGGTCGCCGTCGACGTGGACGAGCGCGTAGGTCCCCTGGTAGGCCCCGAACGAGCAGATCAGCGAGACCACGGCCTCCGTCTCCGAGACCTCGCCGATCTCGAACATCCCGTAGTAGATCGGCGTGCCGTCCTGCGGCGTCGGCTCGTAGCTCGTCTCGCCGGTCTCCGGGTCGACGATCGTGTCGCAGGCGCGGGGCCAGTCGGCCGCCTCGGCGAGGTCGCGGGCGAGCCGGCGGGCGCGGTCGGCGGCCTCGCCGGACATCTCCATCTCGCTCCCCTCGCCCTCGATCGCCGCGCGGACGGCCCGGGCCTCCGCCAGCCACGCCTGCGCGTCGAAGTCGTCGGCGGGTGAGGGCGCGTCCGCGGGCGGCGTGGGGGACGAGGGCCCCTCGGCCGGGGCGTCGGCGCAGGCGCCGAGGCTGAGGAGGAGGGCGGTGGTGACGAGTCTCACGGGGCGTCGGGGAGGGCGACGAGCGGCTCGACCTCGTCGAGGAGCGCCTGCTTGTCGCGGTGCGGCAGGAACGCGTGGCGGAACCCGTTCAGCACGACCTCCCGCAGGTTCTCGGCCGAGATCCCGCAGCGCGTGTGGGCCAGCCACAGCTCGTCGGTCGTCGACGTGTGGCTGAAGAGCGTGTTGTCCGTGTTGATGGTCACGGGCACGCCCGCGCGGACGTACTCGGCGACCGGGTGCGCCTCGTAGCTCGCCACGACGTGCGTCTGGACGTTCGACGTGGGGCAGACCTCGAGCGGGATCTGGCGGTCGCAGACGTAGCGGAGCAGCTCGGGGTCCTGGCCCAGCGTCACGCCGTGGCCGATCCGGTGGGCGCCGCACTTGAAGAGGGCCTGGCGGATCGAGGCCGGGCCGAAGCTCTCGCCGGCGTGGACCGTGATGTTGAGGAGCTCCTTGCGGGCGAGGTAGAACGCGGCCCCGTGCATCTCGGCCGGGTTGCCGCGCTCGCCACCGGCGAGGTCGAACCCGACCACGCCGCGGCCGCGGTAGCTCGCCGCCAGCTCGGCCTGGGCCAGCGACGCGCTCTCGAACCGGTCGCGGAGGCCGCACACGATGACGCCGGAGCGGATCCCGTGGTCGCGCCGGGCGTCGGCGAGGCCGGCGAGGACGGCGTCGTTGACCTGCCACATCGTGAGGCCCTCCTCGGTGTGGAGGATGGGCCCGTAGCGGAGCTCGAGGTAGCGGACGTTGTCCTTGGCCATGTCCTCGGCCAGCTCGTAGGCGATCCGGTGGAGCGCCTCCCGCGTCTGCATGAGCGGGATGGTGTAGCCGAACCACTGGAGGTACTCCTCGAGGGTCGGGGAGCCGTCGATCTTCTTGAGCTCCTCGGCCAGGCCCGCCTCGTCGGCGGCGGGGAGGAGGTCGGTCTTGCCCTGGGCCTCGGCGAGCTCGAGCATGGTCCCGAGGCGGAGGGACCCGTCGAGGTGGCAGTGGAGCTCGGCCTTGGGCCAGGCGTGGACGGCGGCGCGGTCGAGGGCGGGCATCGGGTGTCGGTGGCGTCTGGCAAGCTACGGGCGCGGCGGCCCGCGGGCGGCGGCGGCGGGCCGCCGCGCTCTGCGGTCTCGGCGAAGACCGCGGGCCCCGGGCACCGCGTCGGGGCGGGCACGTACCTTGGATTCCTCCCCCACACCACCCCCATGGGCAGCCTCGGTCCGTTCGAGATCATCGCGATCCTCCTCGTCGTGCTCCTCCTGTTCGGGGCTAAGCGCATCCCCGAGATCGCGCGCGGCCTCGGCAAGGGCATCCGCGAGTTCAAGGACGCCACCAACGAAATCAAGCAGGAGCTGAACGTGGACCCGCCGCGCCAGCAGGCGCCGCGCCAGATCCACCAGGCGCCGCAGGCGGCCCCGCCGGCCCAGGCGCAGCCGTCGCAGCCCGTGGCCACGGAGGCCGCCGCGCCGCCGCCGCCCGCCCCGGAGTCGCCGGCCGACCCGCAGTCGCAGGCCTAGCGCGCTCGGCCCCGGCGGTGCGCCCGCCGGGGCCGCCCCCCCCTCGCTCACCCGTCAGACCCCCGCACTTCTTCGAATGAGCATCCTCATCGACAAAGACACCCGCCTCGTCGTCCAGGGCATCACCGGCAAGGAAGGGTCCTTCCACGCCGAGCAGATGATCGAGTACGGCACGAACCTCGTCGCCGGCGTGACGCCCGGCAAGGGCGGCCAGACGCACCTCGACCGGCCCGTCTACAACACGGTCTCGGAGGCCGTCGAGAAGGAGGGGGCCAACGTCTCGGTCATCTTCGTCCCGCCGCCGGTCGCCGCCGCCGCGATCCTCGAGGCGGCCGACGCCGGCGTCGACACGGTCATCTGCATCACGGAGGGGATCCCGGTGCAGGACATGATCCCGGTCAAGCCGTACGTCGACAAGAAGGGCGTCACGCTCGTCGGCCCGAACTGCCCCGGCCTCCTCACGCCGGGCGACTCGGTCAAGGTCGGCATCATGCCGACGATGATCTTCTCGCCGGGCGCCGTCGGCGTCGTGTCCCGCTCGGGCACGCTGACCTACGAGGCCGTCGACCAGCTCACGCGCGCCGGCCTCGGCC
>CAXRFJ010000100.1:0-23681 GCA_964229475.1 Rubrivirga sp. | reverse complement strand
TGGGAAAGGCGCGCAGGAGGGAGCGCCTTTCCCACTCAGCCCAACGAGCTCATGACCCTCTCCGACCAGCCGAGACCCGGCGCCTCCAGAACCCCCGACGCGCCCCGCCCCGAACGGCTCGCCCGTCTCGTTGAGTCCGCGCTCGCCTCGTCCCGCTCGACCACGGCCGCCGACCTCTTCGCGCTGGCGGCCGACGCCTTCGGCGGCACGCTCGCCGAGGGCGCCTTCTCGCCCCGCGACGCCTACGACGCCGCCGAGCTCGGGCTCCACCTCCACCTGCTCCGCCTCGGGCTCCCGCTCGGGGACGACCCCGAGGGCGCGCTCGCCGAGGTCGAGCGGCTCTCGGCGCTCCTCCCCAGCCAGACCCGCCGGACGACGGAGCAGAACGAGTACCAGCAGTTCTCGACGCCCGCCGCCTACGCCGCGCTGTGCGCGTGGGTGAGTGGAGTGGGGGAGGGGCACCGCGTGCTGGAGCCCTCGGCCGGGACCGGCGCGCTCTGCACGTTCGCGCTCGCGGCCGGGGCCTCGGTCCACGCCAACGAGCTGTGCCCCCGCCGGGCGGACCTGCTGGCGGCGCTGCTGCGCGAGGCCGGTCAGGACCCGGTTGAGACGCTGACCCGCGAGAACGCCGACCACCTCGACGCCATCCTCCCACCCGAGGTCCGGGCGGACGTGGTCCTGATGAACCCGCCCTTCTCTCAGACGGCCGGGCGGCTCGGCCACCGCCGCGTCCCGACGGTCGGGACGGACCACGTGCTCCAGGCGCTCCGGAGGCTCGACGAGGGCGGGCGGCTCGTGGCCGTCTTGAGCGCGGGCGTGCGGCGGGGGAAGCCGACGCACCGGCCGTTCTTCGAGGCCGTCGACCGAGACCCGTTCCGCCTCCGGGCCGACGTTGAGGTCGGCGGGGCCGTGTACCGCCCGTACGGGACCTCCGTGCGCACGCGGGTCTTCGTCGTAGACCGAGTCTCAGGCGGCGAGTCGGGCGGCCGGGGAGACCGGATCGAGGTCGCCGTGGAGACCTTGGCGGACGCGGCGGCGGCCTTGACTCCAGCCCGTCGCGCCCTCACCCTCCGAATCGACTAGCCCGTGGCTGCCTTGCCCACCACTCGCCTCCCCCGAGTCCCCGCTCTCGTGCTGGCGCTCGCCCTCATCGGGCTCGCCGCGTGCGGGGAGTCGGATCGTTCTCCAACTGCGAGCGGGTCGGACGCCGCCCCGCCCGAAGCGGCGACGACCGACGACGGGCTGCCCGCCGCCCTCCTCGGCACCTACGACACCGACGCGGACGCCTGCGCGCAGGGCATGACCTCCGGCCGACTAACCGTCCGGCCGGACACGCTCGGCTTCTTCTACGGCTACGCGGTCGTGGACGCCGTCTCTGCGCACGACGGCGGCTATCAGGTCGAGGCGACGCTGTACCAGACGGAGGGGGCCGTCGAGGTCGTCCCGGAGCCGGCCTCGTACCAGATTGAGCGGACGGCCGACGGGCTCCGCATAGAGTCGACCTACGCCGGTTCGACGGTGCTCGTCCGCTGTACGGGCTCGCAGGGCGTCGCCAGCGGGACGGCCGCGTCTCGCGCCGACGTTCGGGGCGCGTATACCCAGATCGAGAACTACGAGACGCTCCGCGATGCGGAGGTAGAGGCCGGGACGACCGAGCAGCGGTGCCCCGGCTACGGCGGCGTCGCGCTCTTCGTCTCCGAAGGCGACCTCCGAACCGATGTCGACGCGGGCGTCCCGAACGGTTCGTGGGACACGCCCGCCGGGTTCAACTCGGTCGGGATAACGGTCGAGTGGCGTCTCCGCGACGGGCAGCCATTCGCTGCCATCGTCCGGTACGAGGTCGAGGGGGCGGGCGGGACGGCAGCGGAGCGCCGGTCGGACCTCGCCGTCATTACGGTGGGACGGGAGGGGGCGCCGGGCTGCCTCGTGGACTACGTGCCCGCCGACGCCCAGCCGGACCAGAACACGGCGGCCCGTCGGCTCGCCGACCGCGACGCCGAGGGGTACGATTGCGATGCCGACAGGGGCTGACGACGCATTCTGCCTCGTGCCGTGCGGGAGGGCGTACCCGGGCCGCTAAGTGTGGTCTACGGCCTCCCACTCCCGCCCCGCGTCCCGCACCAGCCCGAGCAGGCACCGCCGCCGCTGGCGGCGAGCGCGTACGGCCTCGGCGAACGCCTCGGCGCCCACGGTCGGCACCCCCGCCGCCGCCAGCGGCGCGAGGGGCGGGGCCTCCGGCGCGGCGTCCGCCTCGTCCACGAACGACGCGCTCAGCGTGTCGAGGTAGTCGCCCAACACGCGCCGGAGCGGCTCGGTCTCCGCGGGCGACATCCGGGCCGCGGGCGCCACGCCCTCCGACAGCAGGAGAAGCGCCTCGTCGAGCACGGCCAGCATGACGGGTGCCGAGGTCCGCCGGTCCCGGCTCCCAAAAAAGTGGAGGGCCGGGTACGCCTCGTGCCGCCGCCCGTGCGCCTCCACCATCGGCGTGAGGTTCGCGAGGTGCTGGCCCAGCCCGTCGAAGCCGGACCCCGTCCACGCCCGTGCGACGACCTCGTGGGGCGTCGCGCCCAGACTGTCCACGACGCCCGCGAGCTGGCGGGCGCCCGTGACGGCCCCGACCACCTGGAGCACGTACGTCACGACGAGCGTGACGACGGCGAACCCGTTCAGCGCGGCGGCGCTCGCCACCACGCCCCACGCCGCCGTCCCCGGCGCCCACACGGCGCCCAGCCCGAGCGTCCACAGGTACGTCCCGACGGCGTACGCCCGCGAGAGCGCATCGGCGAGCGCGTTCGTTTTCGGGTCCACGACCAAGGCGGGGTCGGCCGAGAACACGAGCCACCACCCGATCCAGAGCGCCGCCGTCCACCACAGGAACGCGGCGACGAGCGTGGCCGGACCCGTCCAGCCCGGCGCCCGCCCGCCGCCGAGCGCCTTCGCGGCCCGGTAGACGCCGCGCCCGAGTCGGCCCGCGACCGGCCCGGCCCCGCGCGGGGCGACCGTCGTCCACAGGGCGTCGAGGAGGGCGAGGGCGACGAGGGCGACGCCAGAGAAGAGCAGGGGCCAGTTCATGGGTCAGCCGAGCGGAAGCGAGCCCGACCGCGCCAGCGCCCCGATCCGCTCGGCCGTGCGGAGGGCGAGGGCCTGGATCGTGAGCGACGGGTTGACGGCGGCCGAGGTCGGGAAGACCGACCCGTCGCAGACGAACAGGTTCGGGACCTCGTGCGAGCGGCAGTCGGCGTCGACGACCGAGGCCCCGGGGTCCGTCCCCATCCGGCACGTCCCGAGCAGGTGCGCCACGCGCGCCGCCGTCCACACGTCGCGGCCCCCGGCGGCCTCGAGGATCTCGGTCATCGTCCGCCGCGCGTGCCGGATGATCGCCCGGTCGTTGGCGTGGTGGCCGAACGTGACGCGCGGCACGGGGAGCCCCCAGCGGTCGGTCTCGTCGGCGTCGAGCGTGACCGCGTTGGTCCGTCGCGGGAGCACCTCGCCCACGATCCCCAGGCCCGTGACGTGGTTGTAGTCGAGCATGGCCCGGCGGAGGCCCGCGCCCCAGAGCTCGCGCGCCGAGGACAGCGTCGCCGCGAAGTCGGCCGGGTGGGGGCCGACGACCTCGACGGTGTAGCCGCACACGAAGGCCTCGCCCGGCAGCGTCCGGTTGAAGTGTTCCGTGATGGCCCCGCCCGGCGGCGGCGCGGCCCACGGGTTCACGCGGTCCTCGAACCGAGCGAACGCCTGCTCGCCCGAGTGGACCATGAGGCACCGCCCGACGAGGCCGGACCCGTTCGCCAGCCCGTCGGGGAACCGGCCCGAGGCCGAGTTCAGGAGGAGCCGCGGGCTCTCGACGGCGTACCCGGCCACGACCACGGCCCGCGCCCGCTGGCGGCACAGCGCGCCCTCGTCGGCACCCTCGCGGGCGTAGAGCACGCCCGTCGCGAGGCCGCGCGCGTCGTGCTCGACCCGGACCGCCATGCACCCGGGCCGGACCTCGGCCCCGGCCGCGATCGCGCGCGGGACGTAGGTCACGAGGACCGAGCTCTTCGCGTTCGTCGTGCACCCCTGGTTGCAGAACCCACGGTAGACGCACGGGGGGCGGCCCCCGTGCGGGGCCGAGAGCGTGGCGATGGGGGCCGCCGCGACGGGGATGCCGAGCCGCTGGCAGCCCCGGACGAGGACCTCGGCCCCGGCGTTCAGCTCGTGCTCGCGCTGGGGGAACCGCGTCCGGCGTGGCCCCCAGGGGTACGTCGCCGGCCCGGCGATCTGGAGGTCCCGCTCGGCCCGCTCGTAATACGGCTCGAGGTCGGCGTACGTGAGGGGCCAGTCGGCGAGGTCGGTGCCCTCGACCGGCCCGTCGAGCGCGGCCCGGCGGAAGTCGTCGGGGTGCATCCGCATCGCCACCATCGAGTAGTGGACGGTGCTCCCGCCGACGCCCCGGCCCGAGTTGTTCGACCCGAGCGCGATGGGGTCGCCGCCGCCCGTGATCCGGGCGTCGGACCAGTAGAGGCCGCCCGAGGCCCGCTCGTCCGAGACGAAGTCGCGCGTGGGGTCCCAGTGCGGTCCCGCGTCGAGGACGACGACCGAGAGCCCGGCCTCGGCGAGCGCCGCCGCCAGCGTGCCGCCGCCGGCCCCGGCCCCGACCACGCACACGTCGACGGTCTGGCCCGAGAGGTCTCGCATCGGGACGCTCCCGCCGTGGATGCCGGGCGCGCGGAGCGGCCGGTCGGAGTCCGCGGCGGTCACGGCCCGGTCGGTCCGGGGAGCCGACCGACCAGCATCCCGTAGCGCATGGCGCCCTCGGCGTAGGCCCGCTGCATGGCCGGGAAGGCCCCGACGAACGCCCGCGTTTGGGCGTCGGTGACCGACAGCAGGGCGCGGACCTCGGGCCGTCGGGCGATGGCCGCGCAGAGGTCCCACGTCCGGGCCACGTGGGGCGTGAGGTCCCACGTCCGGACGCCCTCGAACCCGGCCGATTGCATCCAGCCCTCGTACTCGCCCATCGTCGCCAGCGACGGGCACAGCATCCCCTCGCAGACCGAGGCCACGAGCGCCTCGCCCTCGGCACTCAGACCGTCCGCCCCGCTGGCGGCGTCCTCCGCCTCGCCGTCGCCGCGGAGCCAGGCGCAGAGGGCGAGCGCCCCGCCCGGCCGGAGCCGCCGCGCGGCGGCCCCGACGAAGGCCGCCTTGTCCTCGAGGTGCTCGCTGCACTCGACCGTCCACACGGCGTCGTAGTCCGTGCCGAGCGCGTCGAGGTCGCGGGCGTCGTGGACCCAGAGCCGGACGCGGTCGGCCAGCCCCTCCCGCTGGGCCGCCGCCGTCCCGACCTCGGCCTGGACCGGGCTCAGCGTGATCCCGTCGACGCGACAGCCGAGGTGCCGGGCGAGCCACCGGGCCGAGCCGCCCACGCCGCACCCCACGTCGAGCACGCGGGCACCCCGCCCGACCCCGGCCCGCTCCGCCAGGAGCGCCACGAGCCGCTCCTGCGCCGCCCGTGCCGAGCGGCCGTCGTCGCCGTCCTCCCAGTAGCCGTGGTGGACGTGGTCGCCCCAGAAGGCGCGGTAGAAGACCGTCGTGCGGTCGTAGTGGTCGCGGACGGCGTCGGTGGCGGGGTCAGTCATGGGTGGATGGGGGGTGGGGGGACTCGCGGGGCTCCCAGCGGTCACGCCCGCCGGTCCACTTGCGCGCGTGACCGCGCGGCGAGGCCGGGCCGCCGTAGCCGATCTCGGACCACGCCGCCGGGTGGGCGTAGTAGACCCGGACGACGGTGTCGCAGAGCACGTCGGAGAAAAAGCGCGAGGCGTCCAGGCCCTCCCAGGCGTCGCCCTCGGGGTGGCCGTCGGCGACCGTCTGGAGCACGGCGTCCTGGGCGTCCGCGCCGAGGACGGCGAAGTCGGCCCCGTGGGCAGCGCGGGCCGCCTCGTCGAGCCCGCGGAGCGCCCGCCGCCACGCCTCGCGCTGGGGCGGGACGCCCTCGTAGCGGTACCCCTCGCCGCCGTCGGTGTCGAGCTGGCGGTCGATCCACGGCACGATGGGGACGCGGTCGCCCTCGGCGCGGTCGGGTTGGGGGAGCACGCGGTCGACGGCGGCCCGGAGCGTCCGGGCCTCGGCGTCGGTGAGGAACCGGACCTCGGGCACGGCCTCGACGCGCTCGCGGACGGCCTCGCGCGTGGCGTCGTCCCAGTCGGGCGAGGCCCAGTTCGCGAGCGCGTCGTAGCCGGGGTAGCGGGTCTCGGAGTTCGGGGGCCTGGTCATCACCCGGAGGTCTCGCCGGAGGGGGGCGCCGGCGCGTCGTCTACCCACACGCCGGTCCCACCGAGGGCGCCCTCGACCCAGGCGGCGGCCTCGGTGACGGCGACTCGATCTCGGAGAGGGGACGGGCTGGACATGGGGGTCAAGTCAGGTGGACCACGGCGAGGCCGACGGCCGAGGCCGCCGAGTAGAGGGCGGGCGCCCACGCGGGCGGCCCCTCGAAGAGCGCGTAGACGGGGAGGTAGAGCCCGCCCTCCATCCGGTCGAACCCTCGGAGGTGGAACCCCAGCCCGACGAACCCGAGCAGGAACAGCGCCCACAGGAGGGCGAGCGCCGAGAGGCGTGCGGGTCCGCCGGGCACCGCCGCCGCCCACGCGGCGGCCCCGGCCGCCAGCGGCGCCACGGCGAGCGGGACCCCCATCGCCCGGTTGTGGAAGGCGCCCCGCCAGTGGAGGACGGCGGTCTGGGCCGCGAGCCCGAGGAGCACGAGCGCGACGAGCCCGAGGAGCGCCGCCCGCACGGGGACGCCCAGCCACGCCGCCGCCCCGCCCAGCCCGGCCGCCGCCGCGAGCCCGAGCGCGCCCGCGCCCGCCAGCCCGAGCGGGGCCAGCTGCGGCGCCCCGTACATCAGGTGGTGCCGCGCCCAGGCGTAGCCGCCCGGCCGCCGCGCGAACCCGTAGACGTGGTGGAACCCGACGCCGACGAGCCCGGCGGCGACGGCCGCCCACCCGGCGGCGCGGAGCGCGACGAGCGCCGCCGCGACGGGCCACGCCGCCGCTATGCCCGAGGCTGCGACGAGCGCCCCGCCCACGACGACCGGCGTCCACATGGCCGCGTGGTGGAACCGCCGCCGGGCGTGGCCCGCGAGCGCGTCCAGGACGAGGAGCGCCGCGAGCGCGGCGACGGCGGCCAGCGCCCACCGGAGCGGCCCGAGCCCGAGGAACGTCGCGCCCGTCATGCGTCCCCCGCCGCCGACGCCGCCGGGCGTGGGCCGGGCTCCGGGTCGTGGAGCCGCCGGTACCGGCCCCCGACCTCCATGCCGTAGCGGTAGACCAACTCGCCGCCGAGGTAGCCCTGCGCGCCCATCACGAGCGCCGTCGCCGCCAGCGCGGCGAGGTAGGGCCACGAGGCGCCCGCGTCGGCCTCCCACAGCGCCCCGCGCCAGACGGCGACGGCCAGGAGGAGCCCCGCGAACGTCGGTCCCAGCAGCATGTGGGCGCGCAGGAACGACCGGGCCTCGCCCTCGGCAACCGGGATGCGGACGCGCGAGGCGACGCCCGTCGCGACCGTGAATGGGACCGAGACGACGGCCCCGACGAGCGCCCACCACCCCACGTCGCGGACCGCCCCGGCCCCGAACCCGACGGCCACCGCGTCGAACGCGAGCGCCGTCGCCGTCAGCGCGATCGTGAAGTGGACCAGGATCGGGTGGAGCGGCGCGCTCAGCCCGGCCGCCCGCCGCGCGTCGCGCATGTTCCGGACCGGCCCGTGCGTCTCTTGGTCTGCCACCTTAGCCATCGGTCCGGTAGACGAGGTAGCGGGCGGCGTCGGCCTCTTTCAGCGCGACCCCGAGGCCGGGCCGCTGGCGGTCGGGGCGGAGCCGACCGTCGGGGTCCGGCGCGAGCGCCCCGTCGAACAGGAGCCGCTCGACGCGGGCGTGGTCGTGGAAGAACTCGACGTGGCGGCACGGGCCGGAGGCGCACCCGGCGTGGGCGTGGAGCGTCGGGGCGGTGTGGGCCGAGAGCGGCGTCCGGTGCGCCTCGCAGAGCGGCCCGACGGCGGCGAAGCCCGTGAGCCCGCCGCACCGCGTGGCGTCGGCCATGAGCACGTCGACGGCGCGGGCGTCGAGCATCCGCCGGAAGGCGGTCGGGCCGCCCTCGTACTCGCCCGCCGTGACCTCCAGGCCCGCCGGGGTCCGCTCGCGGACGCGCGCGAGCCCGTCGAGGTCGGCCGAGGGGACCGGCTCCTCGAACCACGTCACGCCGAGGTCGGCGAAGGCCCCGGCGAACGCCTGCGCCTGGCGGACCGTGTAGGCCCCGTTGGCGTCGACGAACAGGCCGACGCCCTCGCCGACGGCCTCGCGCGCCGCCCGGACCCGGACGAGGTCGCGCTCGGGCTCGCGGCCCACCTTCATCTTGACGGCGTGGAGCCCGGCCTCGGCCCACCCGGCGAGCTGCGCCCGGAGCCGCTCGACCGGGTACGACGTGAACCCCCCGCTCCCGTAGGCCGGGACGGCCTCGCGCGCGGCGTCGAGGAGGACCACGGCGGGCCGCCCGAGGAGCCTCCCCTTGAGGTCCCACAGCGCCGCGTCGACGGCCGAGACGGCGCACGTGGCGAGGCCCGCGAGCGGCACGTTCCGGAGCGCCCGGCGCATGGCGTCCCACGCGGCCCGGACGTCGAGCGCGGCCCGCCCGCGCACGGCCTCCGCCAGCGGGCCGTCGACGAGCCGGGCCGCGGCGGCGTCGGTGTAGGTGTACCCGAGCCCGGTCTCGCCGCCCGCCGTGACCTCGGCGAGCACGAGCGTCGTCCGGTCCCACGCCAACGTCCCGTCCGACTCCGGGGCGTCCGTCGGGACCGTGTAGGCCCGGGCGCGGACGTGCTCGACCGGCGCGGCCACGGCCCGGTCGGGCTCCGGACCGGGCTCGGGGAGGGGGACGGCTTCGGCGCTCACGACAGCTTCTCGGCGAGCGTCGAGGCCACGCCCTTGACCGACTGGCGGATCATCCCCCCGCGCTCGGGGTCGTGCACGAGCGAGGCCGCGAAGTTGCGGGCCTGCTCGAACGTGATGTGGGGCGGGAGCGTCGCCACCTCGGGGTCGGTGTAGGCGTTGACGACGACGGGCCGGTCCGCGGCGAGCGCCTCGTCCCAGACCCGCTCGACGTCCTCGCGCCGCTCCATCCGCAGGCCCCGGAGCCCGACGTCCTCGGCCAGCCGGTCGTACGGGAGGTCGGGGAGCGACTGGCTCGCCTCGAACTTCGGGTCCCCCTCCATCACCCGCTGCTCCCACGTCACCTGGTTGAGGTCCCGGTTGTTGAGGACGAGGACGACGAGCCGGGGGTCGGCCCACTCGCGCCAGTACTTGGCGATCGTCACGAGCCCGGCGTTCCCGAGCATCTGCATGGCCCCGTCCCCGACGAGCGCGACGACGGGCCGGTCGGGGTGGCAGAACTTGGCCGCCGTCGCGTACGGCACGCCGGGGCACATCGTCGCGAGCCCGCCCGAGAGCGAGCCCATCATGCCGTCGCGGGCGACGACGTGCCGGGCGTACCAGTTGGCCGCGCTGCCCGAGTCGCACGTGAGGATCACGTTGTCGGGCAGGCGCGGCGAGAGCGCGTGGAACACGTGCTGCGGGTTGATCGGGTCGGCCTCGTCGTCGGCCCGGGCCGCCACGACGTCCCACCACTCGGAGACCCGCTTTTCGAGGTCCCCGCGCCAGGCCCGGTCGGTCTTGGCCTCGAGGAGCGGGAGGAGCGCCCGGAGCGTCTCGGCCGCGTCGCCGTGGAGGTTGACCTCGTTGGGGTAGCGGACCCCGAGGTTCCGGGCCTCGACGTCGATCTGGACCCCGCGCGCCTGGCCTTCTTCGGGTAAGAACTCCGCGTACGGGAAGCTCGTCCCGACCATGAGGAGGGCGTCGCAGTGCCGCATCATCCAGTCGCTCGGCTCGCTCCCCAAGAGCCCGATGCTCCCGGTCACGAACGGGAGCGTGTCGGGGACCATCATCTTGGCCAGCAGCGCCTTGGCGACGCCCGCGCCCAGCCGCTCGGCCGCCTCGACGAGCTCGGGGACGGCGTTCTTGACCCCGGCCCCGACGAGGACCGCCACGCGCTCCGACTCGTTGAGCACGGCCGCCGCCGCCTCGAGGTCCGCCCGCTGGGGCACGACGACGGGCTCGCGGTAGCCCACGCCCGAGAACGTCGAGCCGTGCTCGCGGGGCGGGTCCTCGTAGGGCTCCTCCTGGAGGTCGTTCGGGAACGCGACCATGGTCACGGCCCGCCGCGCCCGCGCGATCCGGTACGCCTGGTCGACGAGGTGCCGGGCCTGCGCCGGGACCGACGCCTGCTGGGCGTACTCGTGGGCGACGTCCTTGTAGAGCGCCGTGAGGTCGACCTCCTGCTGGTAGTGGCTCCCGAGCCCCTGGCGGGCCTGCTGACCGACGACCGCCAGCACGGGGACGTGGTCCTTCTTGGCGTCGTAGAGCCCGTTGAGGAGGTGGACCGCGCCCGGCCCGCTCGTCGCCATGCACACGCCGACCTCGCCGGTCCACTTGGCGTGGGCGCAGGCCATGAACGCGGCCTCCTCCTCGTGGCGGGCCTGGACGAACCGGACGGCGTGGCCGGTGTCCTGCGCGCGGTTGAGGGCGCCCATGAGCCCGTTGATCCCGTCGCCGGGGTACCCGTAGATGCGGCGGACGCCCCAGGCGTGGAGGCGGCGGACGACGAAGTCGGAGACGGTCTGGGTCATGGCGGGCGGCGGTGGCGGGCGTGGGCGAGAGGGGGTCAGTGGACGTGGTCGTGGCCGTCGGAGGCGCGGGCGCCGCCGGTCGAGTCGGCGCTCTCCCCGCCCGTCGGGGCCGTCAGCTCGGCGTACCGCTCGGGCGTCGTCTCGGGCAGGCTCTCGACGAAGGCGACGAGCTCCCACAGCTCCTCCTCGGAGTGCGTCTCGCCGAAGGCGGGCATCCCGGCCATCTTGATCCCCTCGTCGAGGATCCAGTAGACCTCGCCGGGGGTCCACTCGGAGGCGGCCTCGGAGAGGTGGGGCGGGGTCGGCGTGAGCCCCTCGCCGATCACGCTCCGCTCGGCGCCCGGCCCGCCGTGGCACGTCTGGCACATCTCGCCGTAGGCGACGGCGCCGCGCGCGATCACGTCGGGGTCGGAAAGGTCGGCCGGGGCGGCGACGTCGTCGGCACGGGCCTTGATCGAGCGCGTGGACGTGGTGTTGAGGAACCACTCGCCGAGCCCGGTGTGGCCCTCGGCGGCCGAGACGTTGTAGATCCCGGTGAAGGGGAAGAGGACCGCCAGCAGGCCGAGCACGGCCAGCGTGGCGAGGACGGCGAGGGCGTACTTCATGGGGCTAGGAATCGCGGGGCGGGGGGATCTCGTCGACGGACACGGTCACCATCTCGCCGTCGCGCTCCTCGCGGCGGGCGAGGAGGCGGACCCCGGCTTCCCGACCGCTGGCCCCGACGGCCCCGACGACGAGCGGCGTGGCGTGGGGGTCGAGGAGGGCCACGCGGCCGTCGTCCGAGACGAGCCCGAACCCGCTCTCGACGCAGTGGCCCTGGAGGGCGCAGGCCTGGGTGTGGCGGCGGGCCCGCTCGGCGTACTCGTCGGCCGGGTACTTCCGCAGGCAGATGAGGTCGACGACGAAGCCGTCGAGGGTCTCGGTGGCGTGGTCGGGCATCAGACGCGGGGGGCTGGGGTCCGGCCGACCCGCGCACCCCGCCAGCCGGGCATGAGGCATCCCAGCGCGAGCGCGACGACGGTGAGGACGTCGAGGCCGCGGGTCCAGCGGACGGTGGGAGTGGGGGCGCCGGGAGCGGTCACGGTGGGGAGGCGAGAAGGGGGGCAGGCGTCGGGACCGGCCCGCCCCGGGAGCCGGTAGGGCACGAGGTGCCGGGGAGCCCACCGGGCACGAGGCCGATGCCGACGGGTGGGGTCACGGCCACGCCGTAGCCGTTGGCCGAGAGCGGGCCGGTCCCGTGATACCCGGCTCCGCCCGGAGGATTCCGCCGGGCGCCTTAAAGGTTGCTAAGGTTGAACCCCTCGGAGGTGCTCCCAGGACCCCGATGGGGAGCGCTCCGACGGCACCGATGACGCGGGGCCAGGTGGGGGGGGCATCGCGTTAGTGGAGCGGCCCCGGCGAGGGGACGTAGCGGTTGACGATGGCGTCGGCCGCGCGGTACGCCAGCGCCCCGACGGTCCCCGTCGGGTTGTACCCCGCGTTCTGGGGGAAGACGCCCGCCCCCATCACGAACACGTTGTCGACGCCCCACACCTGGAGGTCCGGGTTGACCACGCTCGTCTCGGGGTCGGCGCCCATGACGGTCCCACCCACGTTGTGCGTCGTCTGGTACGGGACGATGCTGTAGTGCTCGGAGAGCCGGTTGACCTTGACGTGCGTCGGGTTCATGGCACGGGCAATCTCGGCGGCCCGGTCCGTCACGTAGTCCGACATCTTCCGCTCGTTCTCGCCCCAGTCGAACGTCATCCGGAGGAGCGGCTGGCCGTAGGCGTCGCGGTAGGTCGGGTCGAGGTCGAGGTGGTTCCCGCGGTAGCTCATCACCGAGCCCTGGCACCCGATGCTCACGGCCCGGTTGAAGTACCGGGCCACGGCCCGCTTCCACTCCGGCCCCCACGACGGCGTCCCCTCCGGGACCGGGTGCGTGTTGATCGGCCGGTGGCCCGTGACGTAGACGGCCATCGAGGCCCCGTCGACGAACCCGAGCCCGGAGTGGTCGAAGTTGTCCCCGTTGTAGTCGTCGACGACGGTCCCCATCGCCCCCGCGCCCGCGAACGTGTTGAGGTCCTTGTCGTCGAAGAACACGTCGACGCCCGACATCGCCTGGTAGGCGTAGTTCCGGCCCACGGTCCCCCGCCCGGTCGCCGGGTCGTAGACCTCGCCGATGCCCGAGAGCATGAGGAGCCGGGCGTTGTGGAGGCTGTACGCCGTGAGGAGCACGATCTCGGCGGGCTGGACGACCTCGCGGCCCTCGGCGTCCACGTAGAGCACGCCCGTCGCCCGTTTGCCGTCCGGGCTCATCAGCACGCGTGTGACGTGGGCACCCGTTCGGAGCTCGAAGTTGCCCGTCCGGATCGCCGCCGGGATCACGGTCGCCTGCGGGCTCGCCTTGGCGTAGATCTCGCACCCGAACCGCTCGCAGTAGCCGCAGTAGTGGCACGCTCCCAGCCTCATGCCGTCGGGGTTCGTGTACTCGCGCGTCGAGTTGGCCGACGGGCCGGGAAACGGGTGGAGACCGAGCGACTCGGCCGCCTCCGTGTAGAGGTGCTGGGCGTAGCTCGTCTTCATCGGCGGGTTCGGGTACGGCCCGCGCGGCCCCTCGAAGGGGTTGCCGCCGGGCTGGACCTCGCCGTGGAGGTTGCCCGCCACCCCGCCGACGCCGCAGTTGGCCTCGAAGCGGTCGTACCACGGCGCCAGCTCGTCGTAGGTCACGCCCCAGTCCTGGATCGTGTTGTCCTCGGGCAGGATGCCTTCTCCGTAGCGCGCGACGGCCCGGCTCCGCGCCTCGAACGTGTACGGCAGGAACCGCCACGTCTGCCCGTTCCAGTGCACGCCCGCGCCGCCGAGCCCTTCGGCGAGCAGGAACGACCCGAGCGTCCGCATGGGGAGCGCCCGCTGGCCGTCGCGGTTCCGGAACGTGAGCGTCTCCTGCGACAAGTCCTGCATGAGCTCGTAGCGGACGGCGTAGCGGAGCTCGTCGTGGACGTGGGGCGGCTGGAAGTCGGGCTTGGTGGCGCGGTACCGGCCGCGCTCGAGCCCGACGACCCGGAGGCCGGAGGCCGCGAGCTGGTGGCCGAGGATGCCGCCGGTCCACCCGACGCCTACACAGACGGCGTCGACGGGAGGGAGCGTGGTGGGCACGGCTGGGAGGGGAAGGGTCGAAGGGGAAAGGGGGGGGTCAGTGGTGGCCGCCGGAGCCGTGGGAGTGGCCGTCGCCGTCGTCGTGTCCGCCGGACTCGCCGCCGCCCTCGTCGTGGTCCTCGTCCGGGCGGGGCTCGACGGTCGCCATCCCCTGCGGGCCGCCCCCGCCGTGCTCGTGGCCGTGGCCCATGCTCACCTCGCCCTGCTGGACCTGGGCCAGGCTCGTCGGCCCCTCGGCGTAGGCCGCGCCCCAGTCCTCGATGAGGTCCTCGTACTCGCCGACGACGCCGGGGAACCCGACCATCTTCCAGGCCGCCATGTCAGCGTTGCCGCCGTAGGCCGGGTCGGCGAAGAAGCCCTCGACGGTGTTCGCGCGGAGGAGCTGCCAGAACCGCGCGAGGACGGCGTCGGGGACGCCCGCGAGGTGGAAGTCGCCCGCCTCCAGGTCCTTCAGGAAGGCGTCCTGGCGCTCGCCGTCGAGGTCCGCGAACGGTCCGCCGGTCACGCGGACCCAGTAGTCGTCGATGCCGCGGATCGCGAGCCGGTACACCTCGCTCGGCGTCAGCCGGAGCTGGTACCCCTGCTCGGGCGTCCCGTCGGCCCACGGCCCCTGCTTGTAGTTCTTGGCGAACGTCCCGTAGGCCCCGTCGAGCTGGCCGTCGATGAAGTACGCCACGCCGGTCTCCTTCGCGCCCGGCCCCAGGTCGTCGGCCGGGATCAGCCGCGCGACGGCGGCCTCGACGAACGCGGCCTCGGGCTCGGTGAAGAACACGTAGGCCTGGTCGTGCGCGCCGAGCGCGCCGCCCCGCGCTCGTCGCTTGGGGCGCGGCGCGGCCTCGGCGGGCACGACCGACACGGCGGCACCCGCGCCGAGCACGCCGATGGACTTAAGGAAGGATCGTCGGGAGTCGTGGCTAGCCATCGGAGCGGGAGGAGGAGGGGTAGGGGAGGGGGCGCCCTCGTGGACAGCGGCCGTCGCCAGCGGCCCGAACGGGCCTACAGGGTCGGGGCGAGGGGGAGGACGAGGCCGCCGACGACGGACCACGGGCTCGCGTCGTCGAGGTAGACCCGGCCGCCGCGCGGGACCTCGTCGCCGGCGCTTGGGAGCCCGGTCAAGTAGTCCAGCAGCACGTAGACGCCGACGCCGCGGAGGAACGGCGCCCCCGGCCGCCCCTCGGGCAGCCCCGCGAGCGGGTAGCCCGTCACGGCGAGCTCGAGGTTGAACCGTTGGGCGTACGCGCCGTCGTCGCCGGGCCGGGCGGCCGGGCCGAACTGGTCGACGACGCCGAGGCCCACGGCGGCCCAGCCGCCGAGGTCCGCCCGCCGGGCGAGCGCGAGGTCGGCGGAGACCTCGACGGTCGGGGCGTTCGCGGCCACGGCGTCCCGGCCGAGCGCCTCGGCGTCGTAGCCCGTGAACGGGTTGGAGCCGCGGTCGGCACGGCGACGGTGGCGACCAGGAGCACCTGGGCGTCGGGGTCGAGGTCGCGGACCTCGCCGGTCTCCAGGTCGCGCACCCGGGGTCCGCCGAAGGCGTTGCCCACGACCACGCTCGGCTCGAACGTGAGCGTGGGCGCGCAGAGCAGCCCGCCGCACCCGTCGTCCTGGGCCGCCGCGCCGCGGGGGAGGGCCACGGCGGCGGCCAGCAGCGTGGCCGCGACGGACCACCGCCAGCGGGCGGCGAGCGAGCGGGTGGGAGTCTCGGAGCGGGTGCGCATCGGCTCAGCCGAGCGGGCGGCGCGGGACCGTCGTCCGCTCCGGGGCGGCCTCGTCGCCCACGAACTCCCCGTTCCGCATCACGGTCGCGAGCGTGCTGAGGGCGAGGAGCCCGAAGCCCACCTTCGCCACGACGTCGAGCGTCGTGAACAGCCCGGCCTCCCAGGCGTCGCCGACCACGTCGAGCCCCTCGGGGCTGATGATCCAGACGAGCGGGTAGAGCGTCCACAGGAACACGTGGACGCCGACGAGCCGCCGGAACGCGCCCGCCGACTGGGGGTGGGCCGCGACCGCGCTCCGCCGGTACGGCCCGAGGAGCATGTAGGCCACGCCGAGGTAGGCCCCGCACGAGACGAGGTACCACGTGATGGCCGTGGCGTCCTCGGGCAAGACCGTCGCGATGAACCCGGTCCCGATCATGAACGTGTTGGCCCCGACGAGCTGGGCCGCGAGCACGTTCCGGCTCGACGCGACGAGCGTGAGGTCGAGGAGCAGGAGCGGCGTCGTGATCGCCCACGTCGCGTAGCGGACCCACGTCGTCCGCGTCCCGTCGGCGGAGACGAACGCGCCGAACCCCATCGCCATCGTGAGGTAGAGCGCGAAGGCGACGAGGCAGATGAAGAAGTTGAGGGTGTAGAGGATCTCGCGCGGGCGGTGCTCGGCCTTCGCCGCGCCGAGCCCGAACACGACCGAGCCGAGCGCCATCGCGGCCGTGCCGATCCAGTACCACGTCGTCGCCGTCATGCAGAAAAGAGTGGGTGGGGGAGGAGGGGGCATAGGTACCGATCCCCCCCCCGCCGCGTCCCGATCTCAACCTGAAAAGACGCTCAGGTTGGCCGGGATCGTGGAATACCTGAGCGGCCGTCCCTCTCTCCCCAAGGGCGTTTCCCCAAGAGCGGCCCGTTGGACGGGCACCCCACCCAACCGTACCCGACCGCGGCCGACGGTCTCTCGGACGACCCGTCCGAGGACGTCAGGCCGGCCCGTCGGCCTCGTGCAGGCAGGGGAGGAGGACCCAGAACGTCGCCCCCTGGCCCGGACCGGGGCTCGTGCACCCGACGGACCCGCCGTAGCCCTCGGCGATGGCCTTGACGATGGCGAGCCCGAGCCCGCTCCCCGGCTCGGCCTGGACCTCCGGGGTGTCGGCCCGGAAGAACCGGTCGAACAGCCGCTCGCACGTCGCCGCGTCGAACCCGGCACCGGTGTCCTCGACCTCCAGCCGCGCCGTCCCGCCGGCGTGCCCCAGCCGAACCGAGACGTGGCCGCCCGTGGCCGTGTACTTCACGGCGTTCCCGACGAGGTTGTCCACGACCTCCGCGAGCGGGGCGGCCTCGGCCGCGAGCCGGACGCCGGGCTCCGCCGACACGTCGAGCGCGAGGCCCCGCGTGGCGGCCTCGGCCCGGAACCGCCCGACGCGCTGCTCGACGAGCGCGCCGAAGTCGACGCGCGCGTCGGGCGTCTTCTCGAGCGACTCGGCCCGGGCGAGGTGGAGGAGGCCCTGGACCGTCCCCGTCATCTCGGCCACGTCCTCGACCACGCGGCCCAGCGTCTCGCGGTAGGCCGCGGGCGTCCGCTCGCGGCGGAGCGCGACCTCGGCCTCGCTCCGGAGCGTCGCGAGCGGCGTGAGCAGTTCGTGGGCCGCGTTCGAGGTGAACCGCCGCTCGCGCGCGACGGAGGCCTCCAGCCGGGCGAGGAGCCCGTTGAACGTCTCGGCGAGCGCCGTCAGCTCGTCGCGCGTCTCGAAGTCGGACGGGAGTCGGCCACCGAGTCGGCCGCCGTCGTCCGCGAGCCGCCCGGCCGCGTCGGTCAGGACGGCGACGGGCCGGAGCGCGCGGCGCGCGAGCCACCACCCGGCCCCGAGCGCGAACAGCACGCCGAGGGCGACGCCGAGCGCCAGCGTCCACCCGAGCTCGCGGAGCTCGCGGTGGCGGCTCCACTCGACGCCCGAGACCTCGACCCAGCCCGCGAGCGCGCCGGACGGCGCCCGCAACGGCGCGACGAGGGAGCGGAGCGGCTCGCCGTCCCACGTCCGGCTGACGCGGAGTGCTTCCTCCCCCTCGGGACCCCCCTCGGGGAGCGCGACGCCGAGCGGGGGGTGCCCACTCAGGTTCCCGGAGGCGTAGGCCACGTCGCCGCCCGGCGTGAGCACGCGGACGAACGTCGCGTTCGGCCCGTCGAGCCGCGTCGCGACGGCCGCCGCCCGGTCGAGCGCGCCCGCGTCGACGCCGCGCTCGCCCACGCGCAAGAGCGGCAGCACGGCCTCGAGCTCGTGGTCGAGGTGGCGGTCGAACGAGCGGTGCGCGGCGGCGTGGAAACCGACGTAGCAGAACACGGCGAACCCGCTCAGCAGGAGCAGCAGCGTCAGCGCGTACCACAGCGCGAGTCGGGCCGAGATCGGGAGGGGGGAGAGCGGGCTCATGGGGGCCGAACGCCCGTCGGCGCTCACTCCGCGCCCGGGGTCCCGTCGGCGGGCACCAGCCGGTAGCCCACGCCCCGGATCGTCTCGACGCGCGGGGCGCCCGTGGCCCCCGACTCCCTCTCGGCGTCGGCGAGCCGCTGGCGGAGCCCGCTGACCGTCACGTCGAGGGCGTTGTCGGTCACGAAGAGCGCGTCGCCCCAGACCCGCTCGGCGAGGACCGTCCGCGAGAGGGCCGCGTCGGCGCTCCGCATGAACACCTCGAGCATGGCGTACTCCTTCGGGCGGAGGTTGAGGACGGCCTCGCGGAGTGGCCCGGCCATGGTCGCCTTCCGCCGCTCGCCGTCGAGCACGAGCGGCCCGACGGCGACGGTCCGCTTCTGGTCCGAGAGCGGGGGCCGCCGCAGGAGCGCCCGGAGCCGGGCCACGAGCTCCTCGAACGCGAACGGCTTCGGGAGGTAGTCGTCGGCGCCGGCGTCCAAGCCCGCGACCCGGTGCTCGACGTCGGCGAGCGCCGTGAGCATGAGGACCGGTTGGTCCTTCCCCTCCGCGCGGATCTGCTCCACGAGGCTCTTCCCGTCGCCCTTCGGGAGCCGCCAGTCGACGACGAAGGCGTCGTAGGCGTTCGCGAGCGCGAGCCGACCGCCGGCCTCGGCGTCGCCGGCCACGTCCACGCGGTACCCCTCCTCCTCTAGCCCGCGGCGGACGGAGTCGGCGAGGCGGGCCTCGTCTTCGATGAGCAGGACCCACATGGGGGCGTCGGGGGAGGGAGACGGGTCGGACATGGAATACCCACGCGGAGCGGATGGGACCGGCACCTTAACGCCTTTTCAGGTCCCGCAAAGCGCCACCACAGCCGGGGCCCCGTTTCATGGCCGCACCACCCCGCCGCTCTCATGGCCCTCGCCGTCGCGCTCTACTTCGCCGCCCTCGTCGCCGCCATCGCTGCCGTCGGGCGCGCGCTGGTCCCGCCCGCCGTCCGGGTCCTCGACGCCACCCTCCGCCTCCCCCGCTGATGCTCCCCGACTGGGTCCCCAACGTCCACCCCCTCGTCGTCCACTTCCCGATCGCGCTCCTCGTCGTGGCGGCGCTCGTGGACGCCGTCGCGCTCGTCGTCCGGCGGCGGTACCCGTGGGTCCGGGCCTCGGCCGTCGGGCTCTACGCGCTCGGGGCGCTCGGGGCCGTCGCCGGGTTCTTCACCGGCCGGGACGCCTCGGACTCGGTCGATCTCCCCGCCCAGGCGCTCACGACGCTGAACGCCCACGCCGACTGGGCGCTGTACCTCGTGTGGTTCGCGTCGTTCTACGCCGCCGTCCGGGTCGTGGCCCTCTGGTTCGACGGGCGCGGCCGGGAGCCCGGTCGGCTCGCCGTCCACGCCCCGCTGGCGGCGCTCGGGCTCGTCGGGCTGTTCCTCGTCCAGCAGACGGCCGAACGCGGGGGCCGGATGGTCTACCAGTACGGCGTGGCCGTGGCCGCCGCCCAGTCCGAGGCCCCCGGCGCGGACGCCGACGGGGTGGGCGACCACTCGGGCATGGTCATGGACGACCCGGACACGGACGGCCCAGGCACCGACGCCGCGGCGGGGCTCCCCGCCCTCGACGTCCTCTCCGGCGCCCCGCCCGACGGGGGCGCGCTCACGGTCGCGGCCGGACGCCCCGCGTTCGTCACGACCGGCGAGCCCGTCGGGGACGTCGTGGCCGAGGCCACGCTCGACCTCTCGGGGTTCACGGGCACGGCCATGCTGGTCCACCACGTCCGCGACGCCCGGAACTACGACTTCCTCGCCCTCGACAAGCCCGCCTCCGGCGACGTCACGCTCCGCCAGGGGCGCGTCGAGGACGGCCGGGAGACGACGATGGACGAGGGGGACGCCGCCCTCGAAGGCCCCGCCGAGCTCAAGGCGTACGCCGTCGGCACCCATTTCCGCGGCTACCTCGGCGGCGAGCAGCTCACGCACCCCCACGGCCCCGCCGCCCCGCCCGGCCGCGTCGGCGTCCGGCTCGACGGCACGGGCACGGCCCGCGTCCTCGCGCTCTCGGCGACCCCCGTCGAGTAGCCGCCCGACGAGGTGAAGACCATGGCTCGACCCGTCCCTCAGCGCGAGCCCCCACCGTCCTCGTCGTCGGGGCCACCGGTGCCGTCGAGACCGGGGGCGTCCGCGTTCTCCGAGAGGGGCGCTTGCGGGACGGGGAAGTCCGGCCCAGCCGAGACCCACGCGCCCGACTCGCGCGGCCTTCGGTGCCTACCTGAACGCCCACGCGTCCGCGCGCCTCTGCGCAACCCGGACGTCCTCCACGCATCACTCACCACTCCACCGATGGACCACCGACTCCCCTCCCGCAACGCCTCCGCCTTCGGCATCCGCGGGGGCCTGAGCGCTCTTCTCCTCGCCCTCACGGCGGCCCTCGCCGCATGCGCGTCCGAGGACCCGCCCGCGGTCCCCGATGCGCCCCCCGCCGCCGCCGCCGAGGGTCGGCTCCCCGTCGAGGACGGTGGCCCAGAGGGCGACGCCCTCGAGCTTGGCGACCCGCTCGACCCCCCCGACGAGGTCAGGCCCGCCCCGGCCCCGCCGGTGCCGCCGGACGCTCGCCCGGACGCGGCCGAGGACCACCCCGAAGGCGAGCACACGATGGAGGACGGCATGGTGATGGACGGGGACTCCATGATGGACCACTCGCAGATGGACCACTCGCAGATGGACGGCCACGACCAGTGACCAGGGGGTGGCGTGACGCCACTTCGCGCCCTCTTCGCGCGTGGCCTTAGCGCCTTTTAAGGTGCGGGGCCGCACTTCCGTACGCGCGCGCCGTTACAGACCCACGACATCCACCCTACACCGCCCACCTCGATGGACCGCCGCCTCTTTATCCGCAACGCCTCCGCGTTCGGCGCGCTCGCGGGCCTCAGCGCCCTCACGCCCGCCTGGGCGCGCACCGGGCTCACGCACGGGCCGCTCCGCCAGCCCGGCCTCGCCCCGACCGTCAAGCGGCCCGGCCTCGTCGAGTACGACATTACCATCGACCGGACGCGCCTGGCGTTCGGGGGCAAGACGGGCACGGCCGTCACGATGAACGGGAGCGTGCCCGGCCCGCTCCTCCGGTTCACCGAGGGCGACGAGGCCGTCATCCGCGTCCACAACCGGCTCGACGAGATGACGTCGGTCCACTGGCACGGGCTCATCCTCCCCAACGACCAGGACGGCGTCCCCCACGTCAACTTCCCCGGCATCGCGGCGCGGTCGACGTTCGAGTACCGGTACCCCATCCGCCAGTTCGGGACCTACTGGTGCCACTCGCACTCGGCGTTCCAGGAGCAGCTCGGCCACTACGCCGCGCTCGTCATCGACCCGGCCGGGCCGGAGCCGTACGCCTACGACCGCGAGTACGTCGTCGTCCTCTCCGACTGGACGTTCGAGGACCCCCACGCCGTCCTCGACAACCTCAAGAACCGGGCGAACTACTACAACTTCCAGCGGAACACGCTCGGCGACGTCCTGAGCGGCGACGTCAGCCCGTCGAGCTACCTCGCCTGGGAGCGGATGCGGATGGACCCGACCGACATCTCCGACATCACGGGCGCGACGTACACGTTCTTGATGAACGGGCAGGCCCCCGACCCCGGGTGGGCCGGCCTGTTCCGGCCCGGCGAGCGCGTCCGGCTCCGGTTCGTCAACGCCTCGGCGCTCACGTTCTACGACGTCCGCGTCCCCGGCCTCCCGATGACCGTCGTCCAGGTCAACGGCCAGCACGTCCAGCCCGTCGAGACCGACGAGTTCCGGATCGGGATCGCCGAGACCTACGACGTCGTCGTCGAGCCCGGCGACCGGGCCTACACCGTGTTCGCCGAGGCCATGGACCGCTCGGGCTACGCGCGCGGCACGCTCGCCCCGCGCGCGGGCATGACGGCGCCGGTCCCCGAGCGCCGCGAGCGCCCGTCGCTCACGATGATGGACATGGGGATGGGCCACGGCTCGATGGGCCACGAGGGCATGGACATGTCGGGCGCGGCCCCCGGCGCCGCAGCGGGCGGCATGGCCGGGATGGACCACTCCCAGATGCAGGGGGCGGACCACGGCGGGACGGACCACCCGGGCATGGCGATGGCCGCCGCCAGCGGCGAGATGGCGATGCCCGGCCAGGACCGGACCGGCCTCCGCCCGCCCGGCACGCTCCCCGAGGTCACGATGCACGGCCCCGACGGCCACGGCCTCGCGAACGCGATGGCCCCCATGCAGACCCGCTCGCGGCTCCACGAGCCCGGCGTCGGGCTCGGGAATGACGGCCGCCGCGTCCTCGTCTACACCGACCTCAAGGCCGTCCACCCCGAGCCCCGGCGCGCGCCCGACCGCGAGGTCGAGCTCCACCTCACCGGCAACATGGAGCGCTACATGTGGGGGATCGACGGGAAGACCTACGCCGAGGACCCGCTCATCCCCCTCGTCTACGGCGAGCGCCTGCGCCTGACGATGGTCAACGACACCATGATGAACCACCCGATGCACCTCCACGGGATGTGGATGGAGCTCGAGAACGGCCACGGCGAGTACATCCCCCGTGTCCACACCGTCGTCGTCAAGCCCGCCGAGCGGCTCTCGCTTCTGGTCGAGGTCGACGCGCTCGGTCCGTGGGCCTTCCACTGCCACATCCTCTACCACATGGACCTCGGCATGTTCAGGGTGGCGATGGTCCAGCGGCCCGACGACTGGGACGCCGAGCGGCTCGCCGAGATGTACCCGCAGGGGCTCCCACCGGGCTTCGGCCGCCCGGACCTCGCCCGCGGCTAGCCGACCCCGGGCGGCCCCCTCCGGCCGCCCGGCCCGCCCCGCCGCCCCCGCTCCGCACCTCGGGGCGGCGGGGCGCCCCCTTCCGATCACGACGACGCCATGTTTCGCCTCACGCTCCTTCTCGCCTTGCTGGCGCTAGCCGCCAGCGCGCCGGCCGCCGCCCAGGGCGACCCGCCCCCGTTCCCCGAGTACCCCGACTTCCGGCCCGGCGCCGTCGCCGCCGCCGACCAGAACCTGTACTCGCTCGCACTCCTCGACCTGTTCGAGGCCGCCCCGGCCGCGTCTGGCGTCCCCGCCCGCGTCGAGGGGCTCTACCGCATCGGGACCGACTACACCCGCCTGTACCTCAAGGGCGAGGGCGAGGGGCTCGTCGCCGGGGGCGAGGGGGAGGTCGAGGGCCAGGCGCTCTACAGCCGCCTCATCACGTCGTACTTCGAGGCCCAGGTGGGCGTCCGGCTCGACACCGAGTTCGGCGACGGCGACGTCCGCGCCCGGCCGCTCCTCGTCGTCGGACTCGAGGGGCTCGCGCCGTACTTCTTCGAGGTTGAGCCCGCCGTGTTCGTCTCGGCCGCGGGCGACCTCTCGGCCCGGTTCGTCGGCTCCTACGACCTCCTCCTCACGCAGCGGCTCGTGGCCCAGCCGCGCCTGGAGGTCAACGCGGCCGTCCAGGAGGTGGCCGACTGGGGCGTCGGGTCCGGCCTCAACGACACCGAGCTCGGGCTCCGGCTCCGCTACGAGGTCCGCCGCGAGGTGGCCCCCTACGTCGGCGTGAACTGGACTCAGCGCTACGGGTCCGCCGCCGACTTCGCCCGCGACGAGGGCGGCTCGGCCTCCGAGGCCAACGTCGTCTTCGGCCTCCGCCTCTGGCGCTAGCGCCTCCGGCGACGCCCCCCCACCCCACCCAGAACCCCACTCCGATGACCC
>CAXRFJ010000099.1:0-6047 GCA_964229475.1 Rubrivirga sp. | reverse complement strand
GACGTAGCCGCGCGTCGCGCCCCACTGCACGAGCCGCCAGCCGTGGGCGAACCCGTCGGCCGGCGCGCCGTCCTCGGCGAGCACGCGGACGCCGTCGCGGGTCCGGAGCGTGGCGAGCGTCCGGGCGCTCTCGTGCGGCGCCTCGCGGAGCGCCACGCCGCGCTCGGTCACGTAGTAGGCCGGCGCGGCGTCGACGTCGTAGACGACCGGCGCGGGCGCGGCCACCGCCGCGGCCTCACGGCTCGCCTGCGCGCTCGCGAGCGCGGGGACGACGACGAGGACCAGGACGGCGAGACGGCGCATGGCGGGCGGGGGACGACGGGGCGAAGGTATCGGCTGCGGGGGCCGGACACCCGGGGAGATCGCTCGGAAACCGGACACATCCGCCCGGTCCGTCGCCCCAACGCGACGCGGCGCCGGGTTATTCCGCGACGCCGTTGCGCGCGAGGCACGCCCGGTACGCCTCGAGCACGCCGCCGAGCACGGCGCCCTCCGTCACCACGTCGGCCGACCGGCGCGCCGCCTCGACGCCGTTGGCCGGCGCGAACCCGAGGCCGGCCGCCTCGATGGCCGGCGCGTCCCCGTTCGTGTCGCCGATGAACGCGAGCTCGTCGAGTCCCAGCCCGTCCGCCTCGGCGAGCCAGCGGAGGGCCTGGACCTTCGTGAGACCGGCCGGGACGACGTCGATGGAGTACGGCGTGTGGTACGCGTGGAGGTCCGCCCCGTGGTCGGCCACGAACGCCTCGACCTCGCCGAGGAACGTCTCGCACTCGCCCACGACCGGGCTCACGATGCCGGCCTGCGACCGCTTGCCGTAGTCGTAGGACACGGTCGGCGAGCGCGGGACCACGTGCTCGACCAGGAAGCCGCGGCAGGCCGCGAGCGCGGCCTCGGTCTCGGGCGTCAGCGCCGGGTTCCAGGTGATCCGGGCGGCGGGCAGGTCGAACCGGCCGCCGCCGCTCTCGAACAGGGCCGGCGCCTGGAGCCCGAGCGCCTGCGACGTGGCCTCGACGTAGGCGTAGCTCCGGCCCGAGCAGATCCCGAGGCGGGGGTACCGGTCGTCCGTCTCCGCCCTAGCGGCCCAGTCGCGGAGCTGGCGGAAGCCGTCGAGGTCGAACGGGACGTACGGCTCGGAGAGGCAGCCGTCGATATCGGCCAGGAAGAGTCGGATCACGGGTCGGAGGCGCGGAGCGTCCCCAAGTTGATCCGTCCGGCCACGCCGCAGGATGACGAGCGCGTGAGGTCGTGACACGTCCCGCCTCGGCACCGAGGTTGGGAGGGTCGGGCGGAGTCAGCGCATCCGCTTGCGGCGGTTGCGGACGTAGTCCTCGAACAGGAATCCGCCCAGCTCGTCGAGCCCGGCGTAGTAGGCCCGCCCGTGGTTCACCTCGGTCAGCTGGCGGACGAAGTCCTGGAGGTACGGGTCCCGCGCGATCATGAACGTCGTGATCGTGATCCCCTCGCGCCGGCAGATCGCCGCCTCGTCGAGGACCTTGTTGACGATCTGGCGGTCGAGCCCGTAGGCGTTCCGGTACAGCCGGCCGTTGACGAAGTGGCACGACGGCTTCCCGTCGGTCACCATGAAGATCTGCTTGTTGCGGTTCTTCCGGCGCCGGAGGATGTCGCGCGCCCGCTCCAGCCCGGCCCGCGTGTTCGTGTGGTACGGGCCGACCTGGAGGTACGGGAGGTCCTTCATCTCGACCTCCCACGCCTCGTTGCCGAACGCGACGATGTCGAGCGTGTCCTTGGGGTACCGCGTCGTGATGAGCTCGGCGAGGGCGAGCGCCGTCTTGCGGGCCGGCGTGATCCGGTCCTCGCCGTAGAGCACCATCGAGTGGCTGAGGTCGATCATGAGGACCGTCGCCACCGACGTGTGGTGGTCGGTCTCGAACACCTGGAAGTCGTCCTGCTCCAGCCCAAACTCGTCGATGCCGCCGCGGCGGAAGGCGTTCGAGAGCGTGCCCGTGACGTCGAGGTCGTGGACGTCGTCGCCGAACGTGTAGGGCCGGGTCTCGGGCTGGCGCTCCGTGCCGAGGCCGGAGAACGGCGTCTTGTGGTCGCCGCGGCCGGCCTTTCGGAGGTCCTTGAAGATCTCCTCCAGCGAGCGCTCGCGGAGCCCGCGCTCGGCCTTCGCCGTGATCTGGACGACGCCCGTCTCCTCGTCGCGGTCGATGTAGCCGCGGTCCTTGAGCTCCTCGATAAAGTCGCCGAGGCCCATGTCCTCGTCGGTGATCCCGTACTCCTTGTCGATGGCCGTGAGCCACTGGAGCGCCTCGTCGGCGTCGCCGCCGGTGTGGAAGAGGAGCTGCTGGAACAGGTCGAAGAGCGTGTCGAACGTCGAGCGCGCCGTGCCGTGGCGCGCCTCGTCCCACTCGGCGTAGCGGAATCGCATCGGTCGGTGTCGTCGGGGTCCCTCGCACCCCGAACGGGCCGCGGCGTTCCGCCCGTGCCCCCCGAGAGTTTCAGCCGGGAGTGAAAACACGTCGGCGGGGGCGGCCCTACGGAAACCCCCGATGGTCGTCGGCCATATTTGCCCCGAGCGCGCCCGGGCGCTCCCCCGTTCCCTCGCCACCAGTCGGGCCGCACCGCGGCCGAGGACCGTCCGTCCATGACCCACCGCGTCTTCCTCGTCGAGGATCACCCCATCACCCGCGAGGGCATCCGGTCGCTCATCCGCGCGGCGCCCGACCTCGAGGTCGTCGGCGAGGCGTCGTCGGGCCCCGACGCCATCGACCTCCTCTCGGCCGCCAAGCCGGACCTCGTCCTGGCCGACATCGCCATCGACGGGTCCGACGGGATCGAGCTCACCAAGCAGATCCGGTCGATGTACCCCGAGGTCAAGATCCTCGTCGTCTCGGCCTACCCCGAGCGGGTCTACGCCGAGCGGGCCGTCCGCGCCGGGGCGATGGGCTACGTCGCCAAGCAGGAGGCCTCCGGGATCCTGCTCGAAGCGATCCGGACCGTCCTCGACGGCCGGCTCCACCTGTCCGACGCCGTCCGCGACCGGGTCGTGGGGAGCTACCTCTCGGCCGGCAGCGGGGCCGAGTCGTCCGTGGCGGACCTCACCGACCGCGAGCTCGAGGTGTTCCGCTACTTCGGCCAGGGCCTCACGACGTCGCAGGTGGCCGAGGCCATGATGCTCTCGCCGAAGACGGTCGAGACGCACCGCGTCCACATCAAGCAGAAGCTGGGCATCGAGACGACCAACGAGTTCGTCCAGCGGGCCACGCTCTGGACCGCGCAGAACGAGGTCTAGCGCGCTCCGCTCCGCGCGGCAAGGGGCATCGGGGAAGGGGCAAGAGGCGATGATCCTCTTGCCCCTTCGTCGTTTCTGACTCTGCCGACCTCGGCGCCGAGGTGGACACGGACGCGGGTCGAGGAGCCTGGTGCCCCCGGCCCCGTCCCTCTTCCCCTACTCGGGCAGATTGTAGGCGGCCTGGACGGCAGCGTAGTCGCGGAGGTCGACGCGCGCGCCGGCCCGCGCGTTCGTGTAGTACAGCTCGTCGGGGATGACCACCAGCCGGAGGTCGATGTCGCCGGAGCCGTCGACGCGCTGCGGGATGATGAAGTCGAACAGGACGCGCGGGTCGTCCGAGAAGTCGGTGTACGGGGCCGACGAGACAACGTCGAAGTAGAGGTCGTCGTTGTCGAACGAGTACTCGTAGGACGCCGTGTAGCCGACGACCGGGATCTCGAGCGTACCGCCCTCACCGTCGGCCGCGAGTACGAGCTCTTCGAACGAGCGCGACAGCGGGAGGGCCGACCACGTCGTGTTCCCCTCGGCGCCGTCGAACGCGGAGACCAGCTCGAGGTCGATGTAGAGCATCACGAGCGCGCCGTCGCCGGCCAGCTCGAGCGCGTCGTCGAGGTTGCCCCGCGTCACGGTCGCGTCGCGGGAGTCGAACGACGCCGTCTTCCGGTCCTCGTCGGCGCGCGGCGGGTCGTACTCGTCGGGGTCGAAGGAGAAGTCGGCGACGAACACCTGGAGCGAGGTGTCGTCGTCCCCGTAGTAGTCGGTGGTGTCGCAGGCGCCGAGGCCGAGGACGACGAGCGCGGCGAGCAGCGCGGAGAGGGGGGCGCGAAGGGAGGGCATGGGGTCGGGGGGATGCGTGAGCACTGGGAGGGCCGCCCCGCCCGCGGGTCAGGTAACGGGGCGCGCTCGGGAGGACGGTCCGGCCCCAAACGCACGACGCCCGCCGATGGGGCGGGCGTCGGGCGAAGAATGGGGCGAGCCGCTAGGCGGTCGCGCGGCGCGCGGCGGCGTAGAGCGACGTCACCAGCGCGATCTTGGTCAGGTCCCACGGGACGAACTTCAGCCACCCGTTGACGGCCGCCTCGGCCCACGAGTAGTCGGCGACGACGTGGAGCCCGACGACGCCGCACGTGAACAGGACGACGGACCCGGCGAGGAGCCCGAGGACCGTCCGCCCGACGCCGCGGCGCCGCTCGGTGACGAGGCCGGCCGCGAGCGCCACGAGCGGGAACCCGACGAGGTAGCCGACCGACGCGCCCAGCAGGTGGTCGAGGCCGGTGCCGCCGCCGGCGTACATCGGCAGGACGAGGCCGAGCGCGAGGTACAGCAGCATCGCGAGCGCGCCGGTCCGCCAGCCGAGAAAGAGGCCGGCGCCGTAGACGGCGACCGACTGGAGCGTGAGCGGGACCTCCCAGAGGTAGACGCGGAGCTCGAACTGGGCCAGGAGGCCCGTCAGGAGGGCCGTGCCCACGACGAGGGCGGCCTGGAGCGCGAGCGGGGCGTCGTCGGCGCGGAGGCGGTCGACGGAGGCGGCGGACGGGGCGGCGAGGGCGACGGACATGGGCGGGTCGGACGGGAGGCCGCCAAGATACGCGGGGCCGCCCGGCAGGCTCCGCCCGCCTCGGTGAACCTCCGGGACAGGCCGGGCCCGCCCGTAGCTTCGGGCCGACTCGCTCCCCCACCGATGACCGACTCGACCCAGGACCACGTCGCCGCCACGCTCGACGGCGGCGTGCTCCACCTCGCCCTCGACCGGCCCGAGAAGAAGAACGCCCTCACGCGCGCCATGTACGGCCGCCTCGCCGACCTGCTGGCCGAGGCCGCCGACGACGGGGCCGTCCGCGTCGCCGTGCTCAGCGGGCGCGGCGGCGTGTTCACGGCCGGCAATGACCTCGGCGACTTCATGATGGACCCACCGACGGGCCCCGACAGCCCGGTCTTCCGGTTCCTCCAGGCCGCGGCCACGTTCCCGAAGCCGCTCGTGGCCGCCGTCGCCGGGCCGGCCATCGGGATCGGGACGACGATCCTGCTCCACTGCGACCTCGCCTACGCCGCGCCCGACGCCGTGCTCAAGATGCCGTTCGTCGACCTCGGGCTGGTCCCGGAGGCCGCGTCGAGCCTCCTCTTCCCCCGCCTCGCGGGGCCGGCGCGCGCGGCCGAGTTCCTCTTGTTCGGCGACGCCGTCCCGGTCGAGACGGCCGCCGAGGTGGGCCTGGTCAACGCCGTCGTGGACGACCCCGTGGCCCACGCGCTCGAGCGGTCCGCCGTGCTCGCGCAGAAGCCGCCGGCCGCGGTCCGCCACACGAAGGCGCTCCTCCGCCACGACGCGGCCGACGCGGTCGGCGAGGCGTTCGCCCGCGAGGGGGCCCTGTTCGTCGAGCGCCTCGGCTCGCCCGAGGCCCAGGAGGCCTTCACGGCCTTCTTCGAAAAGCGCCCGCCGGACTTTTCCCGGTTCGAGTAGCCGGGGCCCCGGCCCCCGACTGGCCCGGCCTCAGGGGACGGGCCACGCGGCGCCCTCCCGCTTGCCGTGCTCGGTCTCGCTGTCGTAGCGCCGGTGGGCGGCGCTGACCTCGACGCCCAGCCGCTCGAGCCGCCCGCGCGCCTCGGCGACGGCCTCCTCGCACGAGTCGCGGTAGAGCCCGGCGACGGCGCGGTAGGCCGCCTCGGCGCCGCCGAGGGCGATCGCCTGGTGCCGGCTCTCGTGGGCCGCGAGCGCCCGGCGGAACCGGCCCCAGTCGCGGAGGAGCGCGGGGTCGGTGCCCGGCTCCGGCATCCACTCGGGGAGCGTCACGAC
>CAXRFJ010000098.1:0-3738 GCA_964229475.1 Rubrivirga sp. | reverse complement strand
AGGCGCTCGGCGTGGAGCGGTTCGTGGTGCTCCCGTTCTCGCGCGACCTCTCGCTCCTCGAGCCCGAGGACTACGTCCGCGACGTGCTCGTGGGCGGGGTCGGGATGCGCGAGATCGTGATCGGGTACGACCACCGGTTCGGCCGCCGGGCGCGGGGCGACCGGGCGCTCCTCGAGCGGTTGGCGGGCGAGCAGGGCTTCTCCGTGGACGTGATCCCGGAGCAGATCGACGGCGACGTGACGGTGTCCTCGACGGAGGTCCGCCGGCTGCTGGCGGAGGCGGGCGACGCCGAGCGCGCGGCGCACCTCTTGGGGCGTCCCTACCGGGTCGTCGGGACCGTCGTGCGCGGCGACCAGCGGGGGCGTCGGATCGGCTAACCCACGGCCAACGTCCAGCCGGCCGAGCCGCGCAAGCTGGTCCCCGCCCTCGGCGTCTACGCCGTCCGCGCCGTGCTGGCGGACGGGGCCGTGGCGGGCGGCATGATGAACGTCGGGCGCCGGCCGACCTTCGAGACCGACGGCGCGCGGACCCTGGAGGTCCACCTGTTCGACACGGACCGCGACCTCTATGGCCAGCGGCTCGCCGTCGAGGTGCTCGCGCGGCTCCGCGACGAGCGGCGGTTCGACGGCGTCGAGGCGCTCGTGGCCCAGCTCGGGCGCGACGCCGAGGCGGCCCGGGGCGCGCTCGGCGCGGCGGGCCCGGGGCGCCCCGCGTGAAGCTCCGGCAGAGGCCGAATACCCGCGGAGGCCGCTAGTTTGGCCTCTCCACACGACTGTCCGCC
Source organism: Rubrivirga sp. (assembly GCA_964229475.1). Taxonomy (GTDB): domain Bacteria; phylum Bacteroidota; class Rhodothermia; order Rhodothermales; family Rubricoccaceae; genus Rubrivirga. The sequence continues at coordinate 2,957 of CAXRFJ010000098.1, read as the reverse complement.
CCACCCCCGATCGACCGGGGCGACGGTCTTCTCCCGCATCGCAGATCGGCAGAGGATCGCATGATCACGAAAGACCAGAAGCAGAGCATCGTCGAAGAGCACGGTGCCGGCGCGCAGGACACGGGCAAGCCCGAGGTCCAGATCGCCATCTTCACCGCCCGCATCAACGACCTGACCGAGCACCTCAAGACCCACACGAAGGACCACGCGTCCCGGCTGGGCCTGCTCAAGATGGTCGGCAAGCGGCGCCGGCTCCTCGCCTACCTCCGCAAGAACGACATCGAGCGCTACCGCGCGATCGTCGTGGAGCTCGGCCTCCGGCGCTAACCGACTCGGCGGCGCCCCAGCGTGGGGCGCCGCCGTTTTTCTTCGCCCCGCCTCGGCGCAGCCGCGGGCGGACCCGGCGGAGAGTTTTCGCGCGCGACGGACCCGCTGGCAATCGGTTCTCCGCGGCGCCCGCCCGGCCCCCCGTGGGCCCCGGCCCGGCGCCCCCGAGAACGGATTCCCGGAGGTCCGCGCGCATTCACCAGAAGGGCCCGAACGAGACCGGCCCGCACATCCCAACCCCCTCTCATGGCAGCACCCCAAGCCATCACCCAGACCATCGAGGTCGGCGGCAAGACGCTCACGCTCGAGACCGGCAAGCTGGCCAAGCAGGCCGACGGCGCCGTCGTCACGCGGCTCGGCGACACCGTCACGCTCTCGACGGCCGTCACCGACAAGAAGGCCAAGGACGGCCAGCACTTCTTCCCGCTGACCGTCGACTACCGCGAGCGGTTCTCCGCCAAGGGCGCCTTCCCGGGCGGCTTCTTCAAGCGCGAGGGCCGGCCGACCGACAAGGAGACGCTGACCTCCCGCCTCATCGACCGGACCATCCGCCCGCTCTTCCCGGACGGGTTCCGGAACGAGGTCCAGGTCCTCAACTATGTCCTCTCCGCCGACGAGGAGATGGACGCCGACGTCGTCGCCGGCATCGGCTCCTCGGCCGCGCTCTCGCTGAGCGGCAGCCCGTTCGACGGCCCGACCGCGCACGTCCGCGTCGGCCGCGTCGACGGCGAGTTCGTCCTGTTCCCGACCGTCGCCGAGCGCGCCGCGTCCGACTTCGACCTCGTCGTCGCCGGCAAGGCCGACGCGATCGCGATGGTCGAGGGCGAGATGGACGAGGTCTCGGAGGACGACATGGTCGCCGCGCTCGAGTTCGGGTTCGACGCCATCAAGACGATCGTCGCCGGGATCAACGAGTTCGTCGGCCAGCGGGACGAGGCGCACGGCGCCCCGGAGCCGCTCGAGTACCAGACGGTGGCCCCGGCCGAGGACCTCGTCGCCATGGTCTACGACAAGATCAAGGGCGACGTCGACGCGATCCTCCGCGCCGACGAGTACGACAAGGCCAGCTTCTACGGCGGCATCGCCGACGTCCGCGACAAGCTCATCGACGACCTCTTCGGCTACGACGTCGACACGGAGGGCGACAGCGCCGAGGCCGAGGAGGCCGGCGGCGTCGAGCACGCCCCGCGCGCGCTCCGCGAGACGACCGACGACGGCTACTCCGTCGGCGACGTCAAGGAGGCCTTCAAGGCCGCCGAGAGCCGCGTCATGCGCGAGATGATCCTCGAGGAGGGCCGCCGCCTCGACGGCCGCTCGACGACCGACGTCCGCGACATCTGGACCGAGGTCGACTACCTCCCCAAGGTCCACGGCTCGGCCGTGTTCACGCGCGGCGAGACGCAGGCGCTCGTCATGGTCACGCTCGGCACCGGCCGGGACGTCCAGGCGGTCGACCAGCTGTTCGACCAGGTCGACAAGCGGTTCTACCTCCACTACAACTTCCCGCCGTTCTCGGTCGGCGAGACGCGGTTCCTCCGCGGCCCCTCGCGGCGCGAGATCGGCCACGGCATGCTGGCCGAGCGCGCGCTCGCCAAGATGATGCCGGGTGAGCAGGAGTTCCCCTACACCGTCCGCATCATCTCCGACGTCCTCGAGTCGAACGGGTCGTCGTCGATGGCGACGGTCTGCGGCGGCTCGATGGCCCTCATGGCGGCCGGCGTCCCGGTCGAGAAGCCGGTCGCGGGCATCGCGATGGGCCTCATCGCCGACGGCGACCGGATCGCGGTCCTGAGCGACATCCTGGGCACCGAGGACCACCTCGGCGACATGGACTTCAAGCTCTGCGGCACGCGGGACGGCATCACCGCCTGCCAGATGGACATCAAGATCGACGGGCTCGCCATGTCGACCATGCGCGAGGCGCTCGAGCAGGCGAAGGCCGGCCGCGAGCACATCCTCGACCGGATGGCCGAGACGATCTCGGAGCCCCGCGAGGACATCTCGCCGAGCGCCCCGCGCCTCATCCAGGTCGTCATCGACCAGGACTACATCGGCGCCATCATCGGGCCCGGCGGCAAGATCATCAAGGGGATCCAGGCCGACACCGGCGCGCAGATCGACATCGACGAGCGCGACGGGAAGGGCTACGTCACCGTGGCGGCCCCGAACATGGACTCGGCCTACGCGGCCGTCGACATCATCCGCGGGATCGTGACCGAGCCCGAGGTCGGCGAGAACTACACCGGGACGGTCAAGAACCTCCTCCCGTTCGGCGCGATCCTCGAGATCATGCCGGGCAAGGAGGCCATGCTCCACGTCTCGGAGATCTCGCACGGCTACGTCGACGACCCGGCCGACGAGATGCAGGTCGGCGACAAGCTCGAGGTCCAGCTCATCGAGATCCGCGACGGCGGCAAGCTCCGCGTGAGCCGCAAGCCGTTCCTCCCCGAGCCCACCGAGGAGGAGAAGGAGGAGATGAAGAAGCGCCGCGACGAGCGCCAGTCCCGCGGTGGCGACCGGGGTGACCGGCGTGGTGGTGGCGGTGGTCGCGGCCGCGGCCGTCGCCGCGACTAACGCTCCCGACTGGCGCTCGCCCTGAGCGAGACCGCCAGCCCAGCGTGCGCCCCCGG
>CAXRFJ010000097.1:0-4293 GCA_964229475.1 Rubrivirga sp. | reverse complement strand
AGCGACGACCGCCCCGCGCGACTCCGCCTTTCGTGGGACGCCAACGCGGACGCCTGGACCCAGGTCGTCCGCGACGGCGCGATTCCCAGCCGCCGGGCCGGCACCGACGCCGCCATCGTCGAGGCCGTGCTGAAGGGGCTCCCGCCGGGAGGCCGCGTCCTCGACGTCGGCTGCGGCGAGGGCTGGCTGGGCCGGGCGCTCGCGGCACTCGGCGCGTCGGTCCACGGCGTCGACGGGAGCGCCGGGTTGATTGAGGCCGCCCGTGAGGCCGGCGGCTCGTTCGACGTGGTCTCCTATGACGACGCCACGGCCGACCCCGCCCGCCTCGGCGGACCCTACGACGCGGCCGTGTTCAACTTCGCGCTGCTCGACGACTCGGTCGCCGGCGTCCTCCGCGCCGCCGCGGCGCGGCTCGAGGTCGGGGGCCGGGTGATCGTGCAGACGGTCCACCCCATCGCCGTCGAGCCGCCGTACGCCGACGGGTGGCGGCAGGAGTCGTTCGCGTCGATGGCCGAGGGCTTCGAGCCGATGCCGTGGTACTTCCGCACGCTCGGGTCGTGGGTGCGGGCGGTCGGCAACGCCGGGCTCCGGCTCGCCGAGGTCGTCGAGCCGGCGGACCCCGACACGGGCCGGCCGCTCTCGCTGATCCTCGTCGCCGAGCCCTACTGATCCCGCCCGCCTCGGCTCCGAGGCAGAGCTAGTCGGCCTCGGCGCGCTCGGCCTCGACGAACGACCACAGGCGCTCCTTGAGCCGGTCGAGGCCCGGCCGCGCGACGGCGGAGACCGGGATCACCTCCGCGTCGTCGGGGAACGTGGCGCGGGCCTGGGCGACCCACTCGTCGGCGAGGTCGGGCCCGACGATGTCCATCTTGGTCAGGGCCACGAGCCGCGGCTTGGCCATGAGGTGCGGGCTGAACGCCTCGAGCTCGTCGAGGAGCGTCCGGTAGCGGGCCCCAGGGTCCTCGGCGTCGGCGGCGACGCAGAACAGCAAGACCGCGTTGCGCTCGACGTGCTTGAGGAACTGGTGGCCGAGCCCGCGCCCTTCGGAGGCGCCCTCGATGAGCCCGGGGATGTCAGCCACGACGAACGAGCGCCAGTCGCCGAGGTAGACCATCCCGAGGTTGGGCTCCAGCGTCGTGAACGGGTAGTCGGCGATCTTGGGCTTGGCCGCACTCAGCGAGCTGACGAGCGTGCTCTTGCCGGCGTTCGGGAAGCCGACGAGGCCGACGTCGGCGAGCAGCTTGAGCTCGAGGATCACGTCGCGCTCCTCGCCAGGCTCGCCGGGCTGGGCGTAGCGCGGGGCCTGGTTCGTGGAGCTCTTGAAGTGCGTGTTGCCGAGCCCGCCGCGCCCGCCCTGCGCCAGCACCACGCGGTCGCCCTCGTGCACGATGTCGCCCAGCACCTCGCCGGTCTCGGCGTCCTTGATCGTCGAGCCGAGCGGCACGCGGAGCACGATGTCGTCGCCGGCCTTGCCGGACTTGCCGGACCCGCCGCCCGGCTCGCCACTCTGAGCGAAGTGGTGCCGGTTGTAGCGGAGGTCGAGGAGCGTGTAGAGCGCCGGGTCGCCCTCGACGATGACGCTCCCGCCCGGGCCGCCGTCGCCGCCGTCGGGGCCGCCCTTCGGCTCGAATTTCTCGCGGCGGAAGTGGGCGCTCCCGGCCCCTCCCTTCCCGCTCCGCACGGTGATGGTGACGTAGTCGACGAATTTCATGTCGGAGTTCGGAGTTCGGAGTTCGGAGTTCGGAGTTCGGAGTTCGGAGTTCGGAGAAGATGGCCCCTCGCGCCCCACGCCGCCACCCGCGGGCGGGAATCCTCGGCGGATCCCGGGCCCGGCCACCCGTAGCTTGGCACCCCGAACTCCAAACCCCTGAACGCCGAACCCATCAAACACGTCACGATCTACACCGACGGCGCGTGCTCCGGCAACCCGGGGCCGGGCGGCTGGGGCGCCACGCTCGTCTACGGGAGCCCGCCCGACGCGGTCACGCGCGACCTCAAGGGCGCGGAGCTCGAGACCACCAACAACCGGATGGAGCTGACGGCGGCCGCCGAGGCCCTCGAAGCGCTCCGCGAGCCGTGCCGCGTCCGGCTCCACTCCGACAGCGCCTACCTCATCAACGCGTTCAAGCAGCGCTGGATGGACGGGTGGAAGCGGCGGGGCTGGACGAACGCCAAGAAGGAGCCCGTCGCCAACCGGGACCTCTGGGAGCGCCTGCTCGCGCAGGACGCCCGGCACGAGATCGACTGGATCAAGGTCAAGGGCCACGCGGGCGTCCCGCTCAACGAGCACGTCGACGGGCTCGCCGTGGGCGCGATGCGGACGCGGATGGCCGAGGCCGGCCTGTAGCCGCCTCCGCCTCGGCACCGAGGCGGACGGGGCCGAGAGATGCGGTAGGTTCGGGAGATGCCGAACCGCGTGCTCCGCTGGGCCGAACGGGTGAGCGCCGCCATCGGGTGGCTCTCGGCCCGCCTCGTCGTTGTGATGGTGGCGGCCGGCGCGCTGGGGGCGCTCCTCCGCTACCTCGCCCCGCTCCTCGGCATCACGCCCGCGCTCAACGCCATCGGCGACGTCCAGTGGATGCTGTTCAGCGCCGTCTTCCTGCTCGGCGCCGCGTGGGCGCTGGCCGAGGACGCGCACGTCCGCGTCGACGTCCTCTACGCGCGGCTGTCGCCCCGGCGCCGCGCGTTCGTCGACCTCGTCGGGACGCTGGGCCTGCTCCTCCCCTTCTGCGCCCTCCTGCTGTGGGCGTCGTGGCCGGCCGTCGTCGAGTCCGTCGCGATCCGCGAGGCCGCGCTCGACGCGGGCGGGCTTGCGCGGTGGCCGGTCAAGCTGCTGGTCCCGCTGGGCGTGGTCCTGCTCGCCCTCCAGGGCGTGGCGCAGGCCGTCCGGGCCGCCGCCGCGCTCCGCCAGCCGGACGCCTAGGTGGACGCGCTCCTCAGCCACCTCGCCGACTGGCTCGGGCCGATCATGGTCGGCGTCGTGCTCGCGCTCGTGTTCTCCGGCTACCCCGTCGCGTTCGCCATCGGCGGGGCGTCGGTGCTGTTCGCGCTGCTCGGGCTGGCGACGGGCTACTTCGACCCGCCGTTCCTGCTGGCGCTCGGCGACCGCGTGTTCGGGGTGATGCAGAACCCGGTCCTGCTGGCCGTCCCGTACTTCATCTTCATGGGCGTCGTGCTCGAGAAGAGCCGGCTGGCGGAGGACCTGCTGACGACCGTCGGCGCCCTGTTCGGGCGCGTCCGCGGCGGGCTGGCGCTGGCGGTGGTCGTGGTCGGCGCGCTCCTGGCGGCGGCGACGGGGGTGGTCGGGGCGAGCGTCGTGGCGATGGGCGCGATCGCCCTCCCGGTGATGCTCCGGCACGGCTACCAGCCGTCGTTCGCGGCGGGCACCGTGGCCGCCTCAGGCACGCTCGGGCAGATCGTGCCGCCCTCGATCGTGCTCATCGTCCTGGGCGACCAGCTGGGCGTGAGCGTCGGCGCCCTGTTCGCCGGCGCGCTCGTGCCGGGGCTCCTGCTGGCGACGATGTTCGCGGCCTACGCCGCGGTCGTCGCGTGGCGCCACCCGGACGCCGCGCCGGCCCTGCCGCCGGAGGAGCGGGCCGCCTCGGGCGCGGCGCTCGCGCGGCGAGTGGCGACCGCGCTCGTCCCCCCCCTCCTGCTGATCCTCATCGTCCTGGGGAGCATCTTCGCCGGGGTCGCCACGCCGACCGAGGCGGGCGCGCTCGGCGCCGTCGGCGCGCTCCTCCTGGCCGCGGTCAACGGGCGGCTCAGCCGGCCGACGGTGTGGGACGCCGCCCGCTCGACGGCCTCGCTCACGACGATGGTCGTCGTGCTCCTGATCGGGTCGACGGCGTTCGCGCTCGTCTTCCGCGGGCTCTACGGCGACGTCTGGATCGAGGAGGCGCTGGTCGGGCTGCCGGGCGGACGCGTGGGGCTCCTCGTCGTGGCCAACGTGCTCGTCTTCGCGCTGGGCTTCTTCATCGACTTCTTCGAGATCGCCTTTATCGTGGTCCCCCTCCTGGCGCCGGCCGCGGCGGCGCTCGGGATCGACCTCGTGTGGTTCGGGGTGATCCTCGGCATGAACCTACAGACGTCGTTCCTCACGCCGCCGTTCGGGTTCTCGCTGTTCTACCTCCGCGGCGTCGCGCCGCCGGAGCTGTCGACGGGCCAGATCTACCGCGGCGCCCTGCCCTTCGTCGCGCTCCAGCTGATCGCCCTCGCGCTCGTCATGACGTTCCCGGACCTCGTGCTGGCGTTCGCAGGGGAGTGAGGCGTGAGGGTCGAGGCGGGGAGGCG
>CAXRFJ010000096.1:0-2101 GCA_964229475.1 Rubrivirga sp. | reverse complement strand
GCCGCCGCTGGCGGACGTAGACGGCGAGCGCGGCCACGGTCGCGAGCCCGAGCGCGAGGTTCGGGTTGCCGAGCGCGTCGAGCAGGGCGACCGGCCGGTCGAGCGCGTTCGCGATCGTCGCGGTCGTGATGAGGGCGACGGGCAGGACGATCGGCGCCAGCGACGCGCCGAGGCCGGGGAGGACGGCCGGGGGCGCCTCCGTCTCGGGCACGCCCGCGGCGTCGGGGTCGTCGGGGGCCGGGAGCGCGACCGGCATCCGGGCGTCGGCCCACTTCGCGAACACGAGGACCGTGACCGTGCACGGGACGGCGATCACGAGGCCGACGAGCATCATCGTGCCGAGGTCGACGCCGAGCTCGGAGGCCGTCACGAACGGGCCGGGCGTCGGCGGCACGAGCGCGTGCGTCACGACGGCGCCGCCGGCGACGGCCAGGAGGTAGCGGAGGTACCGCCGCCCCGTCGCCCGCGCGGCCGAGCGCGCGAGCGGGACGAGCAGGTAAAAGACGGTGTCGAAAAAGACCGGGATCGAGAGGACGGCCCCGCTTCCGGCCAGCGCCGGCGCCACGCGGTCGTCGCCCTGCCCGGTGAACGCGCGGACGATCCGGTCGGCCGCGCCGCTGTCGGTCATCGCCTTCCCGATGACGGCCGCGAACGCGATCACGATGCCGACGCTCGCGGCCGTCGCGCCGAACGCCTCGGCCACGCGCGCGACGGCCTCGCCGGTGGCGCCGCCCGCCAAGAGACTCACGACGAGCGCCGCCGCCAGCAGCGCGAGGAACGCGTGGACGCGCGCGGCGACGATCAGCCCGAGCACCGTCGCCATGCCGACGGCCAGGATCAGGAGGGGGTGCATGGGGCGGGAAGGGTCAGGCGAGCGTCAGCGGCCCGCTCGGCCCGCCTCGGCGTCGAGGCGGACGGGCTCGGGCATCTGGAGCGACCGCGTCAAAACCCGACGCCGCGGGCGGGGACGCGGAGGCGGAGGAGCCGGTCGCCGGAGGTCAGGTAGAGGCTGTGGCCGTCGTCGCCGAACGCGACGTTCGCGGTGGGGCCCTCGGTCCGGATCACGCCGAGGTGGGCGCCATCGGCCGAGAACACGTGGACGCCGCCGGGGCCGGTGCCGTAGACGGCCCCCTCGGCATCGACCGTCATGCCGTCGGGGAGGCCGGGGGCCGCGTCGCCCACGAGGCCGGTCGCGTCGAACAGCTCGCGGCCCTCGCCCAGCGAGCCGTCGGCGTTCACCGGGTATGCGCGCCAGATGGCCCACGCCGGGTCCGAGTTGGCGAGGTAGAGCGTCCGCCCGTCGGGCGAGAGCGCGACGCCGTTCGGGCGCGTGAGGTCGTCGACGAGGAGCGTCACCGCGCCGTCCGGGTCGAGGCGGTAGACGCCGTTGTGGGGCTGCTCCTTGAGCGGCGACTCGTCGATGCCGTCGAGGCCGTAGGGCGGGTCCGTGAAGTAGATCGCGCCGGAGGCGTGGACGGCGAGGTCGTTCGGGCTGTTGAACCGGCGCCCGCCGAACGCCGCCGCGAGGGTGTCGCGGACGAACCGCTCGCCGAGGCGCATGAGCACGCGCGTGCCGGAGTCGGCGAGGAGCAGGCGGCCCTCGGCGTCGAGCGCGAGCCCGTTCGCGCCGACCTCGCGCATCCCGGCCGCCGGGCCGGTCGCCAGCCCGGACGGGCGGAGAAAGACCGAGAGGCCGTCGGCGTCGGACCAGCGGTAGACCGTGTTCTCGGGGACGTCCGAGAACAGGAGGTCGCCCTCGGCGGGCCGCCACACGGGGCCCTCCGCCCACGTGAACCCGTCGGCCAGCGTCTCCAGCTCGGCGTCGCCGACGAGCTGGCGGAACGCGTCGGCGCGGTCGGGGTCCGGCTGGGCGGTCGCGCACCCGGCGAGGGCGACGAGCGCGACGGCGACGGCGAGACGGGGCATCGGCGGGAGGGCGGACCGGCCGGAGGATACGGCGGACGCCGAAAGCGCCTCGGGGCGGACGCCGCGCCAGCCATCCCGGGCGCCGGACGAACCCGCCCCGCCCCCGCGAGGAGCGACGGCGGGCGAGGCCGAGGTCCCCTCCTCACCCGAGGAGGGGCGACCCTGCGAATCGCCG
>CAXRFJ010000095.1:0-3680 GCA_964229475.1 Rubrivirga sp. | reverse complement strand
GGGCGGCCCGTCGACCGTGACGGTGCTGTCGAACCGGGACTGGGCCGACACGAAGCGGAGGACGTGGCGGCCGGTCGAGAGTGAGATCCGGGCCGGGAGCGCCATCCCGTCCGTCCCGTCGATCATGACGGCCGCGGGCTCGGCCACCCCGTTCCAGGTGGCCGACACGTCGACGGCCTGGTCGTGCGGGACGCAGGCCACGCGGCGCGTGGCGTTCCGCGCCACCTCGACCTCCGTCGTCGCCGAGATGTCGTTGGCGAGGCAGCGGACCTCGTGGGTCCCGGCGCGGATCTCGAACGTCCCCTCGACCGGCTCGCCGTCGAGGAAGTAGCGGACGCCGTCGGCCGGGACGAGCGCGAGCGCGCCGGGACGCGTCAGCCACCAGCCGCCGGCGGCGAGGCCGAGGAGGGCGAGCGCGACGAGCCCCATCAGGCCGGCGGGGATGGGCGACGTCCGCCCCGAGGGCGTCCCCGTCGGCGCCGCGGGGGCGTCGTCGGTCGGGGGCACGGGGGGCGGGGCCACGACCGGCGGGCGCGGGACGCGCGTGAGCGTCGGCGTCGGGTCGTCGCCGGCCGCCGCGAGGGCCTCGCGCATCTCGGCGGCCGACTGGTACCGCATGGCGGGGTCCTTCTCGAGCGACCGCATGAGGGCCGCCGCGACGCTCGCCGTCACGCGGTCGCTGAAGTCGGTCGGCGGCGGGAACGACTCCTCCACGATGGCCCGCATCATGGTGAAGTCGCCGCCGTCGCGGTCGAACGGGAGCCGCCCGACGAGCGCCTCGTAGGCCGTCAGCCCGAGCGAGAACAGGTCGCTCCGGTGGTCGAGGGTGGGCAGCGAGCGGACCTGCTCGGGCGACATGTAGGCCAGCGTGCCGGCCACGGCCTGCGTCCGCGTCGCGTCGCTGTCGCTCAGCCGCGCGAGGCCGAAGTCGGTCAGCTTGACCGTGTCGTCGGTCGTGAGGAGGACGTTCCGCGGCTTGATGTCGCGGTGGACGACGCCGACGGTGTGGGCCGCCTCCAGCCCGAGGAGCATCTGCCGGAGGAGCGGCCAGAGCGTCTCCCACGCCATCGGGCCGCCCGCCATCCGGTCGTGGAGGCTCCCGCCGTCGACGTACTCCATCACGATGAACAGCCCGTGCTCGGTCTCGCGGAGCGCCATCACGCGGACGATGTGCGGGCTGGCGACGCGGGCCATCGCGCGGGCCTCCGTCCGGAAGCGGCGGACGAACGCGGCGTCGGTCGTCATCCCGGCCGTGATGGACTTGAGCGCGACGGGGATGCCGAGCGCCGTGTCCTCGGCCTGGTACACCACGCCCATCCCGCCGCGCCCGAGCACGCGCTGGATGTGGTACTCGCCGACGCGGGCGCCGAGGAGCGGGTCGGCCGGGGGGGAGACGTCACTCATGGGATGAGCAGCAAACGCGAGTCTCCTCCCCCCACCGGGGGGAGGTCGGGAGGGGAGGCCGTTCGGAGACGAGCGGCCAGGTCGGCCTCGACGCCGAGACAGAGGGAGCCGACGCTCGCGCGCCCCTCCTCTCCACCTCGTCACCCTGAGCGAAGCGAACCGCGAGGTCGGCGCAGCCAAGGATCTCGTCGGACTCGACCGGGTCGCTCATCGACGCGCCGCGACGGCCGGCACGAGATCCTTCGTCGCTCCGCTCCCCAGGATGACAGACAGAGAGCGCAGTGCACGATGTCCCCAATCCAACACGCGACACGCGATGCGCGGGGGCCTGACGAGTCACCGAGGCGGAGGCGGTCATGGCGCGACCTGGACGACGACGGCCGTCGCGTTGTCGCGGCTGCCGAGCGTGCTGGCCCGCGTCACGAGCCAGTCGGCCGCGTCCTGGGGGCTGTACGCGAGGACGGTCCGGACGAGCTCCTCGGCCGAGACCGGCGCCAGCCCGTCGGAGCACAGGACGAACCGGTCGCCCGGCTGGATGGCCCCGCCGCGGATCGCGTCGACCTCGACGGACTCGCGGATCCCGATGGCGCGCGTGAGGTGGTGGGCCCGCGTCCGCGCGATCTCGGCGAGGGCGGGGTCGTGGCGGGCCGCCTCGCCGATCGTGTGGTCCGTCGTCATCTGGACGATCCGCTCGCCGCGGACGCGGTAGGCCCGGCTGTCGCCGACGTGGCCGAGGTAGGCCTGGCCGTCGGCCACGAGGAGGAGCGTGCACGTCGTCCCCATCTGGCGGCGGTACGAGCCGGCGTTGGCGCGGGCCCAGACGGCGTCGTTGGCCGCCGTCACGGCCGCCGTCATGAGCGCGAGGCGGTCGGACTGCGTCCGGAAGTCGGGCCCGAAGGCGCCCATCATGGCGTCGACGGCCACGTTGCTGGCCTCGGCGCCGGCCTCGTGGCCGCCCATCCCGTCGGCCACGGCGAACACGGCCGGCTGGGGCACGACGCGGCCGGGCACGTCGCCGGAGGCGATGGCGAGGGCCGGGAGCACGCCGAACGCGTCCTGGTTCTCGCGCCGGACGGCGCCCACGTCGGTCCGCGCCCCGGCGGCGAGGCGGAGCGTCTGGGCGGCGACGGGCGCGGCGGGCGTGGGACGGGGGGTCGGGTCCACGGTGGTGGCGGGCGTGGGGTGAGCGGGGCTATTCGGGGGCGGGCTCGGACTGGGCCCGCTCGCGGTCGACGGCCCGCGTGCCGAGGCGGGCGGCCCGGCCGGACGCCGGCTCGGCCTCGGTGCGGATGCCGCCGGTCCCGCCGCGCAGCGCGACCTGCACCGGCGGGTCCATGTCGATCCCGAACATCCGCGGGTTCTGCCCGATCACGGCCGCGGCGAAGATGTTCATGACGTAGTCCTTCGTCTCGTGCGGCATCACGCCGCGGTACGTCGTGAGGAACTTCCAGTAGGTCCGGCTCTCGGGGTTGTTGCGGATGCCGGCGCCCGAGAGCTCCCGCGCGATCCCGTCCATGTTCCGGCGGACGCGGCCCTCGCCCCAGTTGTAGCTCGCGCAGACGAGGAGCCCGCTGGCCTGCGCGAGGTGGGTGTAGATGTCGTGGAGGTAGCGCCCCGCGGCGTCGGCGGCGAGGCCGAAGTCGTGGCGCTCGTCGAGGGGGTCGTACTGGTTCGTGTTGACGAGCGGGCCCGGCTCGAGCCCGTAGCGCCGGCCGGTCTCCGGGATGAACTGCCAGGCGCCCTTGGCGTGGCCGTAGCGCGTCGGCGGCCCGACGGCGCGCGTGTCGAAGTTGCTCTCCTGGAGCGCGAGGTAGAAAAACTCCGTCGGCATCCCGTTGCGGCGCAGCGCGTTGACGGCCTGCACGTCGAACCCGTTGACCTGCGCGTGGCGGACGGCCTGCTGGAAGCGCCCGCTCCGCCGCCACTTCGCCACGTACACCTTGATCTCGTCGACGAACGCGTCGGGGATCGTGATCTCGCTCTCGCCGAAGTTGCGCGCGACGCGGTAGATGGCCTCCTCCTCCGACGAGAGCCCGTCGTAGACGCCGAGCGCGCGGACGAACCGGTCGTAGCGGGCGGCCGTCCGCTGGCGGGCCGCGCGGGCGCGCTCGAGGTCGACCGAGAGGCTGTCGGCGGCGCCCGGGTTCTCCTCGATCTGGCGCTCCAGCGACGCCACCTGCTCGGCGATGTCGATCTCGTAGGTCTTGAGCTCGTAGAACAGCTGCTCGGCCTCGGCCCGGTACTGCATCGTGCGGTACTGGAGGTAGCCGGCGTAG
>CAXRFJ010000094.1:0-4626 GCA_964229475.1 Rubrivirga sp. | reverse complement strand
CCGCCCGCGCGCCGAACCGGGCAAGGCGGCCGGCGGCCCGGCCGGTGCCGCGTCCGCGAATTCGAGCCCGCGAGCTGGCGGCCCGCCCACAGCCCGGCGGCCACGAACAGGAGCCCGACGGCCACGCTCCCGAGCGCGTTCGCCGCGGCCAGCCCGGGCTTGCCGGCCTCCCACAGCAGGATCGTGTCGGCCGAGTACGTCGAGAACGTCGTGAACGCGCCGAGCCCGCCGACGAGGACGGCCAGCCGCGCCTCATCGCCGCGGACCAGCGGGATCGCGAGGCCGATGAGGAGGCAGCCGAGCGCGTTCGCCGCCCACGTCCCCCACGGCACGCCCTCCCCGCCCCACCTCAGGCCGGCGAGCGCGACGCCGTAGCGCGCGAGGGCGCCCAGCGCGCCGCCGAGGCCGACGAGGAGGATGGAACGCATGCGGTCCGACTGGCTGGCGTGGTAAAGAGGGGGCCCGGGGCGACGATGTCCCCCGCCCCGTGTCTGGAGGTCATGCCAAGATCGCTCGTCTTCGCCCTCGCCCTGCTCGCCGGCTGCCAGCCCGAGCTCCGCCCCGCCGATCTCGAGGGCCTCTGGGGCATCCGCGGGGTCGAGACGGTCCAGCCGTTCTCGGCCGCCGAGTTCCGCGGCGACAGCCTTCGCTTCCCGATGGGGATCGCCGGGGACTGGCTCCCCTTCGCCCTCGACGGCGACTCGCTCCGCACCGGCGGCCACCCGGCCCTCGGCCTCCGGCTCGACGGCGACTCGCTGTGGCTCGACGCGCCGAACGGCTGGCGAACCCCCGAACTAGGCCCGTGGGCGCTCCACCTCGTCCGCCTCGGCATCGCGCCGGAGGCCCCGCGGCCCGACCGCATCGGGCTCTCGACGGCCGGGTGCTATGGCTTCTGTCCGTCCTTCGACCTGGAGGTCGATCGAGACGGGACGGTCGCGTATGTCTCCCGTTACTACCGCGCAGACCGAGAGGGCGCGTTCGCGGGTCGTCTGGCCCCTAGCGACGTCGACCGGTTAGCGACCTTTTCCGTCATGGCTCGCGCCGACACAGCACGGCACATCCCAACGATCGAGGACGGGTCGTACACCGCACTCGTCCTCTGGTATGGGAGCGAGTCCCAGACCCATCGGGGGGATGCCATTCTATTCGACGACCTCGCCCTCTTGCTCTCCGAGCTGTACCGGCTGACGGAGCAGACGACGCTCCACGCGGCCCCCGACACGCACGTCTTCGCGAGCCGGGAGGCGCTCCACCTCTACGAGGGCCCGGACCTCGACGAGGCGACCCTCCACGCTCTCGAGTCCCTGCCGCCGCCTCGACCGCCGGAGTGGCCGCCACCCGTCAGCCCCCCGTCTCGGCCAGGTACTCCGCGCCGCGGCCCTTGATCTGCTCGTCCCAGACCTGCATCCACTCCGGGCCCTCGTCGGAGAGCCGCTGCCAGTCGAGGTCCATCGGCGTGAACGTGCCGTCGGCCATCCAGTCTGGGAGGTCGGCCGCCTCGATGTCGGTGCGGGCCGGGATGCGGTGGTAGGCCTCGGCCTGGCGGAGGAGCGCGGCCTCAGTCGTCACGAACTCGATGAACTGGCGGGCGAGGTCGGGCTGGGGCGCGCCGGCCGGGATGCCGATGGCGTCGACGAGGACGGGCGTGCCGGAGGCCGGCGCGTGGAAGCCGAACGGGTAGTCCTGCGCCTGGAGGTACGTGTCGGGGAGGTTCCAGAGCGTGAGGTCGGCCTCGCCGCGGGCGATGCGGAGGTAGAGCTGCGTCGGGTTGGCCGCGTAGCCGGCCGTGTTCTGGTCGAGCCGCGCGAGCCAGCGGTAGCCGTCCTCGACCGTCGGCTGGCGGAGGATGAGCGCGCCCCAGATCGTCCGCATCGTGCCCGACTCAAGGGGCGAGCGGATGAGGAGCCGGTCACGGTAGCGCGGGTCCAGGAGGTCGTCCCAGTCGGCGGGGACGTCGGCCTCGGCGAGGGCGTCGGTGTTGAAGAGGACGCCCTCGGGCGTGAGGTAGGTGCCCCACCAGCGCCCGTCGGCGTCGCGCGCCTCGGGCGGGACGGCGCCGGCCCACGACGGCGTGAACTGCTGGAGGAGGCTGTCCTCGGCGGCCCGCATGAAGAGGGTCTGCGGCGCGCCCCACCAGACCGACGCCTGCGGGTTGGCGCGCTCGCCCGCGATCCGGTCGTAGACCTCCTGGCTGCCGAGGTCGATCCACTGGACGTCGACCGTCGGGTGCTCGGCCTCGAAGGCCTCCTCGTACTCGCGGAGCATCTCCTTGCCGTGAGGCGAGTAGACGAGGAGCGGGGTGCGGCCGTCGCCGCCGCAGGCGGAGAGCGCGACGGCGAGGGCGAGACAGAACGCGGAGCGGAGCACGGGCGGAGCGGGAGGACGCCGCGCCTATCGACGGACGCCGGGCGACGTTCCCGACGCGCCCCGCCCGGCCGCCGGGGCGGACTATCATGGGGCGCCCGTCTCCCCTCCCCGATGCGTCGCCTCCTCCCGCTCCTCGTCGTCCTCGCCGCCCCGCTGGCGGCTCAGCCGGTCCACTACGACGTGTCGTGGCCGAACGCGGCGGCCCACGAGACCGAGATCACGGCGACGTTCGCGGGCGTCGGCGAGGCGCCGCTGCACGTGGTGATGAGCCGGACCTCGCCGGGGCGGTACGCGCTCCACGAGTTCGCCAAGAACGTGTTCGACGTACGCGCGACCGACGGCGCCGGCCGGCCGGTCGGCGTCCAGCGCGTGACGCCGTACGAGTGGGTCGTCTGGGGCCACGACGGGACGGTCCGGTTCGACTACACCCTCTACGCCAACCGCGCGGACGGGACCTACGCCGGGGTCGACACGACGCACGCGCACTACAACATGCCGGCGGCCTTCGCGTGGGCGCGCGGGCTGGAGAGCCGGCCGCACGCGGTCACCTTCCACCCGCTCCCCGGCTGGCGCGTCGCCACGCAGCTCCTCCCGACCGACGCGCCCCACACCTACGAGGCGCCCGACCTCGCCTACTTCATGGACTCGCCGACGGAGCTCAGCGCGTTCGACCTCTACGAGTGGGAGCAGGGCGGGCAGACCTACCGGATGGCCCTCCACCACCTCGGCACGGACGCCGAGGCCGAGGCCTACGTCGAGATGGCGAAGGCCGTGATCGCCGAGCAGGCGGCCGTGTTCGGGACCTACCCGGCGTTCGACTTCGGCACCTACACGTTCCTCACCGACTACCTCCCGTGGGTCAACGGCGACGGGATGGAGCACCGGAACTCGACGATCCTCACGAGCACGGGCTCGCTGGCGAACCCGCAGGGCGTGCTCGGGACGCTGGCCCACGAGCACTTCCACGCGTGGAGCATGGAGCGCCTCCGCGACGCGGCGCTCGAACCGTTCGACTTCGAGGCGCCCAACATGTCGGAGAACCTGTGGTTCGGCGAGGGCTTCACGAGCTACTACGACGGCCTCACGCGCGTCCGCTCCGGCGCCCTGTCCGTGGAGGACTACGCGGCGGACATGACCGGCGCGCTGAACTACGTCCTCCTCTCCCCCGCCCGGGACTACCGCGGCCCGGCCGAGATGAGCCGGATGGCCACGTTCGTCGACGCGGCCTCGGCCATCGACGAGGTGGCCTACGCCAACACGTTCGTCTCGTACTACACGTGGGGCGAGATCCTCGGCTTCGGGCTCGACCTCACGCTCCGCCAGCGCTACGACGCCACGCTCGACGACGTGATGCGGACGATGTGGGAGCGCCACGGCCAGCACCAGCACGCGACGACGCCCGCCCGGCCCTACGCGGCCGCCGACATCGAGCGGGCCTTCGCCGACGTCTCGGGCGACCCGGCCTGGGCCGCCGAGGCGTTCGACCGCTTCATCGAGGCGGGCGACGTCCTCGACTACGCCGCGCTCGTCGAGCCCGCCGGCCTCGTGCTCCGCCCGGCCCACCCCGGCCGCGGCTGGCTCGGCCCCCTCGCGCCCCGGCCCGACGGCGCCGGCGCCCGGGGGCCGGCGCCCGTCCGGCCCGGCACGCCGGCCTACGCCGCCGGCCTCTCGTCGGGCGACCGGCTGCTGAGCGTCGACGGCGTCGCCGCGGCGACCTCAGACGACGTGGCGGCCGCGCTGGCGGGCACGGCGCCCGGAGACGCGGCGACGCTGGTGTTCGAGCAGCGCGGCGTGGTCAAGACGGCGCGCGTGGCGCTCGCCGACGACCCGACGCTCGAGCTGGTGACGTTCGAGGCCGCCGGCCGGCCGGTGACCGACGCCGTCCGCGAGCTCCGCGAGGCGTGGCTCGGCTCGAAGGCCGAGTAGGGACCGGCCGCGACCGCCTCGGTGCCGCGGCGGAGGGACCTACGCCTGGCCGTGGGCGACGACCTGGGGCCGCTGGCGCTCCGCGTGGGCCTGGCGGTAGTCGGCCTCGCGGCGGGCCTCGGCGTCGGCGACTTCGACGAGCGCCTCCTGCACGAGCTCGCGGAGCCAGTCGCGGTTCTCGCGGAGCACCTCGGTGAGGGCTTCCTTCAGGGCGTCGCGGTCGGGAGTATCGAAGTCGGGCATGCGGGCCGGGTGGGATCGGTCGGCAAGGTAGGTGCGCACCGCGTGCGCAGGGAGGCCGGAGGGCGTGCCCTCCGGGGGGGGGGGGGGGGG
>CAXRFJ010000093.1:0-11728 GCA_964229475.1 Rubrivirga sp. | reverse complement strand
CCGGGCGTCGACGGCGAGGATCGCCCCGCCGACGCGTGCGCCGGCCGTGAGCGCGGCCTCGGCGAGCGGGGCCGTGGCCGGGGCGTCGTCGTCGTCGAGGGCCGCGCGGGCCCCGTCGGCGAACGCGACGGCGAACGCGGCGGCGAGCGGATCGCCGTCGGCCGTCCGGCCCGAGAGCGCGAACGGGAGCCGGGCGATGCCCGCCGCCTGGTCCGCCTCGGCCAGCGCCTCGGCGGCCTCGCGGGCCGACGCGACGGGCGGGGCCGCCGGGTACGGGATCGTGAGCGTCCGCGTGGCGGTGCCGCCCTTGGCCCGGATCCGGAACGCGCGCCACGGGCCGATCGGGCCCGAGGCCGCGACCCACGACTTCGCGATCTCGTCGAACACCTCGACGCCGAAGATCGGGGCGACGTTGTCGCCGCCGGGCCACGAGAAGATCTGGGTCACGTCGAGCGCGACGCCGAACGGGTTGGCGAGGTAGTTGAACCGCGAGCCGCCCGTCTGGAGCGTGACCGTCACGTCGGCCGTGTTGGCCGGGAGGTCCGTGGACAGCGTGAACGGGAGCTCGACGGACCGGGAGATGTCGGGGTTGCCGACGTTCCGGTCGTACATGAACCACCGGAACGCCTGGCCCGGCTCGAGCACCTCGCCCGTGCCGTCGGAGACGACCCACTCGGCGGCGACGGCGTCGTACGAGGTCCAGAGGTTCGGCGGGATCGCGGCCGGGTAGTACCCGGGCACGCCGCGGACGAGGTTCTGGTCGGCGAGGTCGTCGACGGTCACGCCGTCGGCCGGGGCGCCGAGGTAGCGCATGCCGCGGGCGCCGTCGACCACGATCGAGATCGACCCGTCGTCCTCGCCGACGGTCAGCGTCACGGGGATCGTGATCGTCGCGTGGTCCGGGTCGTTGGTCGACAGGACGAGGTCGGCGGTGTAGGCCCCCTCGGCGAGCTCGGTCGCGTCGAAGGTGACGTCGAACGTGCCGCTGGCGCCCGGGGCGACCGAGCCGCTCGACGGCGAGGCCGTGATCCAGAGCGTCGGCGGCGTGAAGCGGACGGCCTTGTCCGAGGCGATGTACGCTGCGTTGACCGCGACCGGGAGGCCGTCGGTGCCGTCGGCGTTCTCGATCCCGACCGTCGCGCTGTTGCCGGCCGTCGTGGTGACCGTGCCGTACTGGATCTCGATCTCGCCACCGGGCGAGAGGATCACTTGGAACGTCAGGCTCTCGCCCGACGACGGCGAGTAGCGGCCCCAGTTCGTCCACTGGACGACGAACCGGCCGTCGCCGAGCGTGCCCGTGTAGGCCGTGCCCGAGCGCTGGTGGAGGTCGTCCCAGTAGGGGGCGATAAAGGCGTTCGGCGCCGCGGCGGTCGGGATCGCAGCGTTGTCGTAGGCCGTGCTGGTCCCGCCGAGCGTGATCAGGCCGTTCGTCGAGACGCCGAGGCTGGTGTAGCTGGCGCCGTAGAACGGGAAGGCGAACGGGAGAGTGGCCGTCGCGCTGCCGTCGTCGGCCGACGAGAACGCGAGCGGCGTGCCCGTGCCCGAGATGTCCTGGAAGGCGACGGCCGGGCCGCCGGGCTCGTCGGAGTCGGCGAAGACGTAGCCGTAGGCGTCGGGGCCGCCGGCGGCGAGGGCGCGGGACCCGGTGCCGTCGGCCTCGGCCGAGCCCTTGGGGAGGGCGCGCGCCGGGGCCTGGGGCCCGCGCAGCGCGTCGTCGCGGACGATCGCGAGGCTCCACTCGAGGCTCGCCGAGCCGGAGGGGGCGGTGTTCGAGATCGTCACCGTCTGCTGGGACGTCCCGGCGGGCGGGAGCGTCTCCGACAGCGACGACGGCGAGACCGAGGCGGTCGGGGGCGGGAGCGGGAGCGTCACGTTGTAGCCCTGCTCCGTGTAGCTGTCGTAGAACGTCTGGAGGTCGGCGGCCGAGTAGCCCATGTTGGCGGCGGCCTGGATCACGGCCTGCGCCGCCTGCGGCTGCGTCGTGCTCCCGTTGGTCATGGCGAGGCCCTCGAACACGGCCACGTCGGTGGCCTCGCGGCCGAGGACGTCCCAGACGCGCATGTTCGACGTCGACCAGTGCTGGCCGCGGGCGTGGGGCGCGCTCCCGGTCGGGTAGTCCGTCGCGATGTTCGTCGCGCGGCCGCCCCAGCACTCGTTGTGGCCGTCCCACTTGAACACCCAGTGGTACTCCGGGTCGGTGGGGGCGAGGAGCCCGAGCGAGCGCGTGTAGCTCGACGCCACGTAGTCGCCGAAGCCCTCCGAGAGGCCGTCGCCGTTGGAGATGGCCGAGAGCCAGTCGTGGAGGCCGTGCCCGAGCTCGTGGATCACCACGTCGGCGTCCTCGGCGTCGTCCACGCAGCCCTCGCCGAAGACGAGGATGTCGCTGCCGCTCGAGAAGTACGAGTTGTCGTCGCCGTTGACGCCGTGGGGGTCGTAGCGGACGCCGGTCGAGTAGGCCTGCGGCGTCGCGTCGACGCCGAGCGTGACGTTGACGTACCGCATGTAGTTGTCGATGTGCCAGTACACGTTGGCCGCCTCGAAGGCGTCGGCGTTCCGCGTGTAGTCGTAGTCCGGCGACGGCTGGGCGAAGAGGCCCTTGGCCGGCGCCTCCAGCTCGCGGATCTCGGCCCACGGCCCGACGAGGTTGTAGTTGACGCCGTCGAACGTGAGGTCGCGGAGCGTCACGGCCGAGCGGGCCGCGGTGAGCGCGGCCGTGTCGGCGTCGCCGCCGTCGACGTACTGGCCGCCGTAGGTGGCGCCGGCCCGCGTGAGCGGGTCGGGGTTGAAGATCATCGCCGTGCCGTCGACGCGGAACAGCGCCGGGGTCCGGGCCAGCGGGACCATCGGCGCCGGGGTCGGGTCGTCGGCGCCGAGGCGCTCGTAGACCATCCGGTCGGCCACGCGGAGGAGCTCGCCGGTGTGGGCGTCGACGACGCCCTCCCAGTCGCCGCGCGGCGACGCGCTCTCGGCGCGGACGCTCCACGCGAGCCGGGCCGGCGCGCTCGGCCAGACGACGAGCTCGGTCCGCTCGACGCGCGGCGCCCCGCGCAGCCCGAGGTGGGCGAAGACGGCCGCGCGGGCGGCGCCCTCGCTCACGGCCGGGCGGAGGTCGACGGCCGAGAGGTCGTCGCGGTAGCCGTTGGCGAGGAACTGGACCCGGTCGCGGCGGTCGATCGTGACCACCGTCTCGTCGCCCCACACGGGCACGCCGCCGACCGTCTGGCGGAAGCGGACGACGGTCCCCGCGCGGCCCTCCCGGACGCGCACGAGCGCGAGGTCGGACGCGTCGGCCGTCCGCAGCCCGACGACGCCGCGGTGGCCGGCGAGGTAGGCGCGGGCCTGGGCCTCCGGCGAGCCGGGCGGCACCGGCGCGTTGATGGACGACAGGATCGCCGGGCGCGACGAGCCGAGGAACGTGAGGCCGTCCGCGGCCAGCGGCGCGACGGGGTCGGCGCCGAGCTCGAGCGGGCTGGCGGGCGCCGGCTTCTGGGCGAGGGCGGGGGGCGCCAGCGCGAGCGCGGCGAGCAGGAGCGCGCCGATCAAGCGGTGCGCGCGGACAGGGCGGGAGACCATAGGGGCCACGGGGAAGGGGATGGATGGCGGCCCGCACGATACCCTGAAAGGGGGCAGGGCGAATCGTCCTGACGGCTCATTTTCTTCGCCTGCAGGCGGCGGGGCCGGCTCTCGCCCGCCCGGGCGCCCGCCTCGGGCCGCCCGGAGGGGCGGTCGGGCGCGCGTTCCGGTGGACGGACGGTGGAGACCGGTCGAGATCCGCCCCAGACGGGCACGGGAGGGCACTTCGGCGCCGGACGGGCGTGTATCCTCCAGACCCCTCTGACGCCCGACCCGCCCTCCGGACCTCCGCACGACATGGCCGACTCGCTCTTCGACGCCCGCGACACGATCGACACCTCCGCCGGCGCCCACACCTACTACCGCCTCGACCGCGTCGCCGAGGCGACTGGGGCCGACCTCGACCGCCTCCCGTTCTCGATCAAGGTCCTCCTCGAGAACGCGCTCCGCCAGGCCGACCTCCCCGGGCCCGTCGGCGAGGACGACGTCCGGAACCTCGCGACCTACGACCCGGCCGCGCCTGCCGAGGTCGAGATCCCGTTCACGCCGGCCCGCGTGCTCCTCCAGGACTTTACCGGCGTCCCGGCCGTCGTCGACCTCGCCGCGCTCCGCAGCGCCATGGCCCGCAATGGCGGCGACCCCGAGGCCATCAACCCCCGCGTCCCGGTCGACCTCGTGATCGACCACTCGGTCCAGGTCGACAGCTTCGCGCTCCCGCAGGCGTTCCAGATCAACGCCGACATCGAGTTCCAGCGGAACGCCGAGCGGTACGAGTTCCTCCGGTGGGGCTCGAAGGCGTTCGACAACTTCTCGGTCGTCCCGCCGGAGCGCGGGATTTGCCACCAGGTCAACCTCGAGTACATCGCCAAGGGCGTCTGGACGACCGAGGGCCCCGACGGCCTCCCGGTCGCCTACCCCGACACGCTCGTCGGGACCGACTCGCACACGACGATGATCAACGGCCTCGGCGTGCTCGGCTGGGGCGTCGGCGGGATCGAGGCCGAGGCGGCCATGCTCGGCCAGCCGATCTACATGCTCCTCCCGAAGGTGGTCGGCTTCCGCCTGAGCGGGAAGCTCAAGGAGGGCGTCACGGCGACCGACCTCACGCTGACGGTCACGCAGATGCTCCGCCAGCACGGCGTCGTCGGCAAGTTCGTCGAGTTCTTCGGGACCGGCCTCAGCAGCATGTCGCTGCCGGACCGCGCGACGATCGCCAACATGGCGCCGGAGTACGGGGCCACGATGGGCTTCTTCCCGATCGACGACGAGACGCTCGACTACCTCCGCCGCACGAACCGCGACGGGGCGACCGTCGAGCTGGTCGAGGCCTACACGAAGGCCCAGGGCCTCTTCCGCACCGACGACACGCCGGACCCGCAGTTCGAGGCCGTCCTCGAGCTCGACCTGTCGGAGGTCCAGCCGTCGATGTCCGGCCCGAAGCGGCCGCAGGACCGGATCGTCCTCGGCGACGTCCAGCGGGAGTTCAAGGAGTCGCTGACGCGGCCCGCCAGCCCCCAGGGCTTCGGCCTCGACGCGAGCGCGCTCGACAACACGGGCGCCTACAAGGACGACGAGGGCAACGAGCTCGACCTCAAGCACGGCGACGTCGTGATCGCGGCCATCACGAGCTGCACGAACACGTCGAACCCGAGCGTCATGCTCGCCGCCGGGCTCCTCGCCAAGAAGGCGGTCGAGCGCGGGATGACCGTCCCGCCCTACGTCAAGACGAGCCTCGCGCCGGGCAGCCGCGTGGTCACGGCCTACCTCGAGAAGGCGGGCCTCCAGGACTACCTCGACCAGATCGGCTACAACCTCGTCGGCTACGGCTGCACGACGTGCATCGGCAACTCGGGCCCGCTCCCGGAGCCGGTCGCGGACGCCATCACCGACGGCGACCTCGTCGTGGCCGGCGTGCTGAGCGGCAACCGGAACTTCGAGGGCCGGATCCACGCGCTCGTCAAGGCCAACTACCTCGCCAGCCCGCCGCTCGTCGTGGCGTACGCCCTCGCGGGCACGGTCGACATCGACCTCCAGAACGACGTGATCGGGCAGGACAAGGACGGCAACGACGTCTACCTCAAGGACCTCTGGCCGAGCCAGCAGGAGATCCTCGACGCCATCAACCAGGCCGTCACGCGCGAGCAGTTCGAGGAGCTCTACGACGGGATCGAGGACTCGAACCCGCGTTGGAACGCGATCGACACGTCCGAGGGCGCCGTCTACGACTGGCAGGACGACTCGACCTACATCCAGGAGCCGCCGTTCTTCCTCGACGTGACGCCGGAGGTCCCCCAGATCGAGCCGATCACGGGGGCCAAGACGCTCGTCAAGGCCGGCGACTCGACCACGACCGACCACATCTCGCCGGCGGGCGCCATCCCCAAGAGCGAGCCGGCCGGGCAGTACCTCCAGGCCCACGGCGTCGAGCCGAAGGACTTCAACTCGTTCGGCTCCCGCCGCGGCAACGACCGCGTCATGACGCGCGGGACGTTCGGCAACATCCGCCTCCGCAACCAGCTCGCCCCGGGCACCGAGGGCGGCTGGACGATGAAGGACGGCGAGCAGAAGTACATCTACGACGCCGCCCAGGAGTACGCCGCCGAGGGCACGCCGCTCGTCGTGTTCGCCGGCGTCGACTACGGCATGGGCTCGTCGCGCGACTGGGCCGCCAAGGGGACGCTGCTCCTCGGCATCGAGGCCGTCGTGGCCAAGAGCTTCGAGCGGATCCACCGGTCGAACCTCGTCGGGATGGGCGTCCTCCCGCTCCTGTTCAAGAGCGGCGAGAGCCTCGAGACCCACGGGCTCACGGGCTACGAGACGTTCGACATCCCGGTCGGCGACGACGTCCGCCCGGGCCAGACGCTCACGGTCACGGCCACGACCGACGACGGCTCGACGGCCACGTTCGACGTGACGGTCGCGCTCAACACGCCGATCGAGGTCGAGTACTACCGCCACGGCGGCATCCTCAACTACGTCCTCCGCGATTACATGGCCGGCGAACTGGAGGCCGCCTAGCGCCCTGCCGGCTCGAGCCGACTCCGCCCGCCTCGGCGGCTCCCCCGAGGGGGCGCCCGAGGCGGGCGGACGCCGTTCGGCGCGCTAGCGCGGGACCGAGAACGTGAGCGTCCCCGTGACCGTCTCGCCGGTCGGCGTGCCGCCGTCGGGGCCCACGCGCTCGGGGCCGGAGAACGTGACCGTCCCGGCGAACCGGTCGGCGGTGACCGTCGTGAGCGAGACCTCGCCGGCCGTCGCGTCGACGGACACGTCGGTCGAGCGGCCGTCGGGGTCGTCGCCGGGCGAGTAGAACGAGTCGAGCGTCGTCGCGCCGCTGGCGGCCAGCGCGTAGGCCCCGGCCGCCGTGCCGCCGATCGACAGGCGGACGCTCCCGAACGGCCGGCCGGGCGACGCCTCGGCCTCGTCGTAGCCCTGGTAGGCGCCGACGAAGAAGGCGTCGCCGTCGCCGACCTCGACGCAGTCGGCGGCGAAGGCGCGGCCGTCGATCGTGCCGGAGACGGTGGCCCCCTCGCGGCAGTCGAAGTCGCCGCCCTCGGAGAAGGCGGCGTCGCAGGCGGGGAGGGCGGTGACGAGCGCGCCGACGAGGGCGGCGCGGAGGAGTCGGGACACGGCGGGGGCAGGGAAGATGGAGCCGCGGAGGGTAGTCCCTAACGGAGCGAGAAGGAAGGGGCATCGGGAGGCCCCGCCGTCGTTTCTTGGGCCCATGCTGGTCGAGACCGACCGCCTCACCGTCCGCCGCTTCGTCCTCGACGACGCGCCGTTCATCCGGGCCCTCGTCAACGAGCCCGGATGGTTGGAGCACATCGGCGACCGGGGCGTGCGGTCGCTGGCCGACGCCGAGGGCTACCTCCGCGACGGGCCGCTCGCGAGCTACGCCGCGCACGGGTTCGGGCTGTACCACGTGGCCCTCCGCGCGAGCGGCGAGCCAGTCGGGACGTGCGGGCTCCTCCGCCGCGACGGGCTCGACGCGCCCGACCTCGGCTACGCGCTGCTCGGCCGCTACGCCGGCCTCGGCTACGCCACCGAGGCGGCCCGGGCCACGCTCGCCCACGCGCGCCGCGACCTGGGGCTGACGCGCGTCCTCGCCATCACGGCGCCCGGGAACGCCGCCTCGCAGCGGGTCCTCGAGAAGGTCGGGATGCGGCGGGAGGGGGCGGTCGAGGGCGTCGGCGGCGACGGCCCCAGCGCGCTCTTCGGCCTCGACCTCGGGGGGGACGAGCCCCGGGGGGCGATGTAGGGGGACCTCCGGATCGAGAGCCGCGTCCCACGACCCATGACGCCCGCGCACGACACGCCGCTCGACACGCCCGAATCGTTCCGCCAACGGGCGCGCTACGTCGTCGCGACCGTCGCGCTCGCGGCCGTCGGGCTGTTCGTGTTGTGGACGACGCGGCAGGCCATCCTGCTCGTGTTCCTTGGCGTCGCGATCGGCGTCCTGTTCTACCGCGCGAGCGCGTGGCTGGCGGAGAAGACCGGCGCGCCGCGCGGGCTGATGCTCGCGCTCGTCGTCCTGCTCGTGCTGGGCGGGGTCGGGGCGGCGGCGACGTTCGGCGGGCCGCGGCTGGCGGCCGAGACGCAGGGGCTGATGGAGCAGGCGCCGGAGCTCTTGGAGACGGCGCGGGAACGGCTCGGCCTGCCGGAGAGCGCGGTGTCGGTCCCGTCGGCACTCCGGAACGTCGGCGACCAGTTGCTCGGGTGGTTCTCGACGGCGGCCGGCGTCCTGTCGGGGCTGCTCGTGGTCCTCGTCGTCGCCGTGTACACGGCCGCGAGCCCGGGCGTCTATACGGCGTCCGTGGTCCGGCTGTTCGACCGCGAGCACCAGCCGTTCGTGCGGGACCTGCTCGAGGACATGGGCCGCGTGCTGATGGCGTGGCTCAAGGGCGTCGGGATCGCCGTCGCCGCGCTCGGGCTGATGGGCGTCGTCGGGCTGACGCTGATCGGGGTGCCGGCGGCGTTCGCGCTGGCGGCGTTCGCGGCGGCGCTCACCGTGATCCCCACGTTCGGCCCGTTCATCGGGTGGGCGCCGGCGATCGTCGTCGGGTTCGCGCAGGGCACGACGACCGGGCTGTGGACGCTCGCGCTCGCCGTCGCGGCGCAGCAGGTCGAGGGGAGCCTCATCACGCCGAAGGTCCAGGGCGACCTGATCCGGGTCGGGCCGGCGTTCATCGTGGCCGGGCAGATCGTGCTCGGCGCGCTGGCGGGCTTCCTCGGGATTCTTCTGGTCGTTCCGGTCCTGGGCGTCGCGCGGGTCCTCGTCGAGCGGCTCTACATCGGCCCGTTCGTCAAGGGCGAGGCGGCCGACCCCGACGACCCCTCGGAGGCCGCGCTCGTCGAGCCCCACGGGACCGGCTGACCCCGCCCGCCTCGGCACCGAGGCGGGCCCGGTCGGGGCGGACTCAGTCGAGCGGCTGCTTCTCCGTCAGGTACGGCCAGTAGCGCTTCGGGACGTGGCGAAGGTGGAGCGCGAGGTTCCGCCGCTCGGGGATCGTGACGGCCTGGAAGTAGGCCCGCCACATCCGCTGGTACGCCGCCTCGTCGGGCGCCTCGTCGCCCAGCCCGAGCGTCACGGCCGGGACGATCCGGGTCGGCAGGGCGCCCTCGGCGCGGTCCGCGACCGGCGTGTGGACGAGCGCGAGGCCGCGCCGCGCGTCGACGATCCGCCAGGCCAGCGTGGGGTAGCGGACCGAAAAGTGGCCGTGGAGGATGGGGAGGACGTGGTACTCGGGCCGGGCCGTGGCCACCCACGTCTCGGCGCCGTCGGCCACGTGGCGCTCGAAGCGGACGAACGCCTCCATCCGGTGCGCCTCGCGCCCGACGCGGCCGGACCACTGGGCGACCTCGCGGGCCGGCTCGAACGTCCAGTCGTCGGCCGCCGCGGCGCCCTCAGCGCGGACGGCGTCGGCGAGGCGGAGCGCGGCGACCTCGATGCCGGGCCGCTCGCCCAGGATCGCCCGGTGGATCCGCCCGACGAGCCCGGGCACGAGCCGCTCCAGCCCGCGCTCGACGCGGCCGGCGATGGCCGCCTCGGTCTCGACGCGGACCACGTCGCCGAAGAGCGCGCCGCTCGCGGGCTCGCCGATCAGGCCGACCGACGCCGGGAGGGCCCCGCGCTTGTAAGTCTCGGCGTAGGCGCAGAGGAGGCCGGCCAGCGTCCCGTCGGTCTCGACCGCGAGGTGCGGGTCGACGGGCAGGGCCGGCGGCCCGGCCGGCTTGGGGGGCGCGGTGGGGGAGGTCGTCATGGCGGGATCAGGCGGCGCGGGCGATCGGCGGGGCCGGCGACGTCGCCGAGGCGGGCGCGGCCAGCCGGACGGGCGCCGGCGCGAAGAGCGACAGCTGCGGCGCCCCGTCGCCCTTGCCGCCGACGATCCGCTGGCGGACGCTCTCGGGGCTCCGGTCCAACAGCTGCGGCCGGTGGTCGGGCGTCGTCAGGAAGAACCGGGCGCGTTTGAGGACGACGCCCATCGCCCGGAGGTCGTCCCAGCGGACGACGCCGCGGCGCCGGGCGGCCACGATCCGCTTCGCGCTCCGGATCCCGAGGCCCGGGACGCGCTGGAGCCACTCGAGCGGCGCCGTGTTGACGTCGACGGGGAAGAGATAGGGGAAGCGGAGGGCGTAGGCCGTCTTTGGGTCGATCTCGGCGTCGAGGTTGCCCGACCCGGGCGGGGCCACCTCGTCGAGCTCGAACCCGTACTTGCGGAGGAGCCAGTCGGCCTGGTAGAGGCGGTGCTCGCGGTGGAGCGGCGCCCGGTACGTCTCGGGGTCCGGCACGCGGTCGTCGCCGCCGAGCGGGACGAAGCCGGAGTAGTAGACGCGCCGGAGCTTCTGCTCGGAGTACAGGCCGTCGCTCAGCTCGAGGATCTGGCGGTCGGTCTCCGGCGTCGCGCCGATCACGAGCTGCGTGCTCTGGCCGCCGGCGGCGAAGCGGGGCGCGCGGCGGTTCTTTTTCCGCTCCTCTTTCGCCTCGGTGATCCCGTCGCGGACGTGGCCCATCGGCCCGAACACCTGGTGGTAGTCCTTGTCCGGCGCGACCTCCTTGAGGCCGGCCTCGCTCGGGATCTCGACGTTGACCGATAGGCGGTCGGCGAGGCGGCCCGCCTCGGTGAGCAGCTCGGGGCTCGCGCCCGGGATCACCTTGAGGTGGATGTAGCCGTTGAACCCGTGGTCCTGGCGGAGCGACCGGGCGACGGCGACCAGCTTCTCCGTCGTCGTGTCGGCATCCTTGAAGATGCCGGACGAGAGGAAGAGGCCCTCGATGTAGTTCCGCTTATAGAACCCCATCGTGAGCTCGACGACCTCCTCGACGGTGAACGCCACGCGCGTGACCTCGTCGTTCGACCGCCGCGACACGCAGTACGCGCAGTCGTAGATGCAGACGTTCGAGAAGAGGACCTTGAGGAGCGAGACGCACCGGCCGTCCTCGGTGTACGAGTGGCAGATGCCCGCGCCGGTGGAGTTGCCGATCCCGGTCGGCGTGTTCTCGCGCTTGCCGCCGGACGACGCGCAGGAGGCGTCGTACTTGGCCGCGTCGGCGAGGATTTCGAGCTTCTCGATGACCTGTCGGCGCATCTGGTCGGGGGTGTGGTGGGAGCCGCTGGGGCCGAAGGCCCCAAGGTCGGGAGGACGTGTGTCAACACTGTGTCGCGGGGCCGGTAGTGCACCGATCCCATGACCGGCCGCTGACAGCCGGGCCGGCGAGCTTCCCGGGCCCACCACCTCCGCCATGGACCTCACCGTCGGCGTCGGGCCGCCGCGCTCGGCGCTCCCCTCCGACCTCTCGGTCGGGCTCCCGCTCGTCAAGGCCGCGCTGCTCTACGGTGACCGCGTGACGCTGTGCAGCCCGGCCGCGAGCCTGCTCCTCCGCCTCGAGGAGCACGCCCCGTGCGACGTGCCCGGCCGCCTCGACGTCCTTGCCGGGCTGGCCGACGACCTCGGCCTCGGCGACGGCCCCGCCCGCCTCGCCCACGCCGTCGCGAGTGGGTGGCGCGTCGACCGGGGCGTGGTGGCGGCGACCGTCGACGCGTGGTGGGGCCGGTACCGGCGGGCGCTCGCCGAGGCCGTCGTCCAGAGCGGTCTCGAAGAGCTCGCGCCGGCCGTCGACGCCGAGCGGCTGACGATCGAGACCCTCGGCGTCGGCGCG